>CAZTEN010000017.1:0-15482 GCA_964612495.1 uncultured Tissierella sp.
GCTTCTGCCCCTTCCTGAAGTGCAATTTCTACTAATCTCTTAGCTATAACCGGTCTTGCAAATGCGGTACCCAATAGATATTTATGCTCATATATACATCCAGCCTTTAATCCTGGCCATACATATTCAGTTAAAAATTCCTCTCTTATATCCTCTACATAAATCTTGCTGGCACCTGATTTGATGGCCTTTTTCTTAACTGCCTCCATATCATCACCTTGACCTACATAGCCTGCTACTGCAATTACATCATAACCGTAATTTTCTTTTAACCAAGGAATAATAACTGATGTATCTAGTCCTCCTGAGTACGCTAACACAACTTTTTTCATCTTAAAATAGCCTCCTAATCGTTTTCTTTAAACATCTACATAGTCAATGCCATAATGGCTTTTTGTGCATGTAAGCGATTTTCAGCTTCATCAAATACTACAGACTTTGGTCCCTCTAGTACTTCCTCGGTGATTTCCTCACCTCTATGTGCTGGCAAACAGTGCATTACTATGCAATTATCATGAGCAAGTTTTAAAAGCTCGCTATTTATTTGATATGATTTAAGATGTTTAATTCGTTCATTTGCCTCTTCTTCTTGACCCATACTTGCCCATACATCGGTATAGAGTACATTGGTATTTTTAGACGCTTCTTTAATATCTGCCGTTACTGTAATTGACCCTCCACTTAACTTGGCATCTTCCTTAGCAAGTTTAACCACTTCTGGATTAGGTTGATAACCTTCAGGGGCTGCTATTACTACATGCATGCCCATCTTTGCTCCACCAAACATAAGTGAGTGAGCTATATTATTCCCATCACCTATATATGTGAGTTTTTCGCCCTTAAGCTTACCATGGTGTTCTTCAATAGTCATCAAATCAGCAAGTATTTGACAAGGATGCAAAAGGTCCGTAAGTGCATTTATTACAGGAACATCAGAGTATTTAGCTAATTCTAGTACATCATCATGGGAATAGGTTCTAATCATTATGCCATCCACATATCTGGATAATACTCTGGCTGTGTCTTTAATGGGTTCACCTCTGCCAATCTGAAGATCATTAGAGGATAGAAATAGAGCGGATCCTCCCAAATGATACATTCCTACTTCAAAGGATACTCTCGTTCTAGTGGAGCTCTTTTGAAATATCATGCCTAGGGTCTTTCCTTTAAGAATATGATGAGGTTGGCCTTTCTTTTGTTTCGATTTTAAATCGTGTGCAAAGTTAAGAATATACTTTAACTCATCAGTTGAAAAATCATGAAGAGATATAAAATCCTTACCCTTTAGTTGTGTCGCTATCTGTTTTACGAAATCAATTTGTTCTATTGCCACTTTTCATTCCTCCTATTATTTTAAATCTTATAATAGTGAGGAACTCCTTCGACCTTCGGAAATCTTATTCTTAAAGCCCGAATTAGATTCCCAATGGCTCTTGTTAATATATTTAATTAGCAAGATTAAGACCTCCTTTTGAAAATATTAAGTTCATTTTATACCCTGAGTGTTAAAAATGCAACAATTATTTTGTTTTTTCAAAATAATTTAATGATTTAATGGTTTAATCAGATAAAAACGAAATCACTGAGGATGGTCTTGATTATTATATTCCATCCCCAGTGATAAATATGGCTACAAGAGTATTGGTTGAATCTGTTTATTATTAAGTGCTTTCTCTATAGTATCCTCCAACATTTCAAACTTTGATATCATGGATTTTGGCTTTTTAGAAGCATCATCTTGACCAAATGGCACGAAGTATATGTTCTTCATATTTAAAAGCATTCCTATGTTCTTTGCATTAGCACCTAATGCATCATTTGTAGCAATTGCCAATACCAATGGTCTCTCATTTCTGAGGTGTGCTTTGCAAGCCATAGTGACGGACGTATCAGTTACTGCATTAGCCAACTTGGCCAGAGTATTTCCAGTACATGGCACAACAACCATTATATCAAGATTTAGCTTTGGTCCAACAGGCTCAGCATCAACTATTGTTGATATTAGATCTTTACCTGTTATATTCTTTAGCTTTTCTTTCCATTCCTCTGCAGTTCCAAATCTAGTATCGAAGGTATCTACCGATGGTGATATGATTGGATAGAGGTCTGCTCCCTTCTCTTTAAGCTTCTCTATCTCAGGAAATACCTTGCTAAAATTACAGGATGAACCTGTAAGTGCTATACCAATTTTAAGTCCCTTAAGATCCATTACTATACCCCACTTCCTCCATAATATTATAAACTGTTTGCTTGATTACATTTGCTGCTGTTACCGGTGCTACCTTACCCGGAAGCCCTTGTGCATTAATTACCTTGACTCCTATGTCCTTAGCAGCTTCTAAATCCACTCCTCCAGGTTTTGATGCAATTTCTATGATCACTGCACTTTTTTTTAACTTTTCTAATAGCTCTTCATCTAAAATCTTATGAGGTATTGTATTAAAAACTACATCAATATTAGAAAGATAATATTTAAGCTCCTTAAGATGAATTGGTTTATAATTATTATTCTTAATCCAAGCTAAATCAGCATAGTCTCTTGCTTCAACAAATAGGTTTGCACCTATTCCATAAAGCATACTGGATAAAGATTTACCAATTCGACCATAGCCTAAAACAAGGCAATTAGAACCATGAATTGTAGTTCTCATCTCTTCCATTGCTACTTGGATTGCTCCCTCTGCTGTTGGTATAGCATTAAGAGCCTGCATTTCTTCTCTAGCAAAGTAATCCACAATATTAACTCCCATGGAATCTCCCAATTCCATAAAACCCTTTGGGATTTTACCAGCAGCTAAAATTTGACTCTTACTTAAGATTGCTAGTACATCCTCTATCCTCATCTTTCCTGAAAAGAAAGGTGTATTGAAATGTTCGTAATCCTCTGAAAATGGTAAAGGTCCTATTATTACATCTGAACCCATTATAGCTTCATGGAGTTTCTCAGACTGATTAATAAATAAATCCAGCTTATCAAAGCCGTAAAGCACCACTTCATGACCATCTTCCTTTAATAGGTTTGCAAGTTCTACATTACGCATATCTCCACCAAGTATAGAAATCCTCTTAATGTCCATAAAACACCTCCTGGTAAAATAGTCTCACACTAATATATCTTATGTTCAACTTAGCCAAAAGTGATATATTTGTAATAAAGTTTGTCCTAAACAATGAGTTTGAAGAAAAACTATCCTCACTTCAAGAGGAAAAAGGTAAATATGAATAGGATCTATCTAAACTTGAAAATAACTGGACAGAAATTAAAGCAACCTTTACAGAAACTATAAATCAACTTACAAAGATGATAGAGGATAAAAAAAAGTATTTAGTGATAATTTAATCACTAAATACTTTTTAAAATTTAAATGAAATCATATCTTTGATGATTTTTAATTATGAATTGTGAATTGTTTTACTTAAATGTATCATGAGTTCTTAAAGCCAATATAACAGCCTGTTCTCTCGTTGTATGACCCAGCGGGTTTATAAGGCCCTTGTCATCCCCTTTAAGAATCTCCTTATATCTCATAAAGTTTACTTCTTCAATAGCCCAAGAGGCTATTTTGGATTCTATTGCAGGTTTAATACTACCATAATTAAAATCCATATCAGGATGTATAGCCTTTAAAGCTCTTACTAGCATAACTGCAATTTCCTGCCTCGTGACTAAATTGTTAGGTAAAAACTTCCCATCCCCAATTCCTCTTACTATTCCAAGCTTTGCTGCCTTTAGCACCTCAGGGTTATTAGTATCCGTGAAAGATTGACCTTCATAATTTATAGTAGACCCTGTTTGTAATTCGTATAGTCTCACAACAATTACACAGAATTCTTCTCTGGTTATTTCTTTCTTCATATCATCCCTAATAACATCTGAAATCATATAAAAACCTACCGCTCTATCAAGCTCACTAAAAGCCCATTGACTGGCATTTTGATAATATGACTTAAGCCCCAAGGATACTGGACTTGAGAAGAATCCATTGAGTCTAGTCAATACTCCATCTACCATATAAGAATGGCTATATCTAACTCTAAAGCTATAATTCACATTATCTAAATCTATGGTGTCTGATATGCCAATTTCTTGTGGCCTTATCTCTATAGATGTTTTTCCATCTGTAGAAAAAGGAAGATAATTTAATTTAAGTTCCTTATTTAGTGAAGTCCATTCCCCTCTTCCAACCTTATAATCAACTTGATATTCTACACTTCCTAATCCAAATATTGTAGTTGGATTTTTCCAACCTAATATAAACTTTTCTTCTTCAATACTTAAGGTTAAATATGTTGGCGTACCAAGGTCTATCTCAGTAAAGGTATCCTCAGCTAATGATATAAGCGGGAACATAAATATAATGCAGAGAATTAAAATTAGCTTAGTTTTCATTACTACCTCCTTGTAAAATTATTCTTTATCGGGAGTTATGTCTATCATATCATCATCAGATTCATCACTTTTATAATCCATTTCTTCCATTTCGATTACATCATCCAGATCGATTATATCATCATCCATTTTATCTGTAGGTCTTTCTACTTTCCAAAGTTTATATGCATTTACTTCTGTAGTAAGCTTCTTAAGGATATAGGCAATAACTGCAGCATCATCTATAAATCCACCTAGCATAAAATCCGGAACTATATCCATGGGATTTACTAGATAGATAAGACTTATTAAGACCAAAATTATTGAACCCTTTGTAAGATTCTTATATCTACCACTATAATAATCCTTTATAAGTTCTGTCAAAACCTTCAAATCATCAAATAAGCTCCTTAATTCCTTATTTCCTTCTACCATCTTTTTAACCTTTTGCAATAGACTCGAAATTTTACCTCTATCGTCATAGAGGTCATTAGCCTTGTTGCGCAGGTTACTTATTATACTTTCAAAATTCAGCTTCATATTGTCACCCCAATCAAGTTTCTTTTCCAATATTTTATCATAAAGATGTAAATATGTAAAAATACTTTAAGTAAAACATTTAAATATCACAGGTAATTGCATAGCAATTACTTCACACAATTGCAACGAGATAAGGGATATATCACCTCGTTTTTATTCGTAATAGAAAAGGCAACCACTAGTAAGGTTGCCAAAGTTAGTTTCTATTTATTCATCAATGCCATTTTTAACTTTTCCGGAGTAACAGGTAACTCTCTTATTCTTATACCCGTTGCGTTGAATACTGCATCCACAATAGCCGGTGGAGCTGGGTTTGTAACTACTTCACCTATGGACTTGGCACCATAAGGTCCCGTCTTATCATAGGATTCTGCAAAATCAATTACTATATTGTTTATATCCATTCTACATGGAATCTTATACTGCATCATAGTATTGGTAATTAACTTGCCTTTTTTTGTTTCTTTAACTTCTTCAAACAAAGCCATACCTATTCCCTGAACTATTCCACCCTCTGCTTGAATCCTTGCAAGCTTTGGATTGATAACAGTTCCGCAGTCTATGACTTGAATAAAGTTTAACAAATCAACTTTACCGGTTTCTAAATCCACCTCTACCTCAGCATATCCGTAGTGGTATATGAACCTGTTCCCATCAACTGAATATGAGGCCTCTTATATATAAGTTTATTGCTAAAATCAATTAAGGAAATTGTTTTGTTTCCATCCTTCAAGCTTATGTTTACACCGTCAAACACAACATCTTCAATATTTATCCCTAACATTCTAGCTCCTTCTGCCAAAATCTTCTCCCTAAGGTCTAATGCAGCCATTTTAACTGCATTGCCTGAGAAATAGGTAGTTCCTGAGGCATATGCTCCTACATCGAATGGTGTAAGTTCTGTATCAGCAGAATATACGGTTATGATATCATAGGATACTCCTAATCCTTCAGCTGCAATCTGCTTTAAAATAGTATCTGCCCCAGTTCCTATATCTGCTGCTCCCGTTAAAAGGGTAAATGTTCCTCCATCATTAAGTTTAATAGTGGCAGAAGCTGTATCTATTCCCGGAATACCTGAGCCTTGCATTGCTATGGCCATTCCTACTCCTCTTACCTTTGTAGGAGATATTACTTTTCTTGGGTATTTGTTATCCCAATCTATAAGTTCCTTACCCTTCTCAACACAATACTTAAGTTCACAGCTATCCATTGGAATAGGGTCACTTCCAACCCCTACTGTGGTAAGGTTGAAAATCTCAGAGCTTTCTCCCTTTCTTATCATGTTTTTCTCACGTAAAACTAAGGGATCCATATTTAGTTTTGCTGCTAACTCATTTACAGCTGATTCCAAGGCAAAGGTACCTTGTGTAACTCCATATCCTCTAAAAGCTCCTCCCGGAATATGGTTAGTATATACGGCTTTCCCGGTAAATCTGGCACCGTCAACCCTATTATATAGGGGTAGGGACTTGTATCCGGCCGCTCCAAGAACAGTTGCAGCATGCTCTCCATAAGCTCCTGTGTCAGAAATTACATTCATATCTATAGCCTTAATATTTCCTTCTGAATCTGAGCCAAGTCTTACATCCAAGGTCATAGCATGCCTAGATGTAGTTGATTGGTAGGTTTCCTTACGATCATAAATTATCTTCGATGGTTTACCAGTCTTATATGTTACTAGAGCCGGATAGAATTCCACCTGAACAGTTTGCTTACCACCAAAGCCTCCACCTATTCTTGGCTTTATTACCCTAACCTTACCTGCTGATATACCTAAGGATAGTGCCACCTCTCTTCTAACATGAAAAGGAATCTGAGTAGATGATACTATTACCAAGGTTCCATACTGATCTATATATGAAAATGCCCTATAGGTCTCCATCATAGTATGTGCTTGTGCCTGAGTTTTATATCTCTCTTTAACTATTACATGGCAATTTTCCAGAACTTTATCCACATCTTCTCCAACTGAAAAATTATAAACTGCTGAAATGTTCTTCTCAGGTTCAAAACCCTTATCCATGTTTAAGAAACATCTATCCCTAAAATGAATTTGGCTTTTGCTCTCCTCTGCTTTCATCATATCTAAAACTGGCTCATAAACCTCATATTCTACCTTTATGAGTTTTAAGGCTTTTAATGCAGTTTCCTCTGATTCGGCCGCAACTATTGCTACCTCATCTCCAACATATCTTACGTATTCATCTAATATATATTTATCGTATACCGAAGGTTCAGGATAGGACTGACCAGCCCTTGTAAATAAGTGTTTAGGCACATTCTCATGGGTGAAAACCACTTCCACCCCTGGTATGTTTTGGGCTCTTTCAGTATTGATGCTATTAATCCTTGCAAAGGCATGAGGGCTTCTTAGAATCTTAATAATAAGACAATCCTTTGGTGCTAAATCATCGGTATAAACAGATTTTCCGGTAACAAGACTCATTCCATCCACCTTAGATTGATTCCGGCCTACTGATTGAAACTTATTTTTCATTCCCTACCTCCATGTACCTCAATATTGCCCTTAATTGTCCTACATAGCCCGTACACCTACAGAGATTTCCGGTTAAATACTCAGTAATAGACTCTTTAGTAGGATTTTTGAGTTCCTTCTTCATGGCTATAACTGTTAGAATAAGCCCCGGACTGCAGTAACCGCATTGGTCTACACCTTCATCAACCAGAAAATCTCCCAGCTTTCTATCCTCATCTGCTATACCTTCAACAGTTGTAATGTGCTTATTATTGGCACGTACAGCATAATAGGAACAAGATAGTACCGGGCTGTCATCAACCAGAACAGTACAAACTCCACAAGAGCCCGTATCACATGCTTTCTTTACGCTTAAATATCCATATTGTCTTAATACCTCAACTAGATATTCATCTGGGTTAATGTCAAATGATTTCTTTATCCCGTTTATATATAGATTTATAATCATTTTGACACCTCCAATAATGCTCTTTTAACCAATATTTTTGATAGCTCTTTTCTATATTCACCAGAACCTCTATTGTTACTTCCATAGTGTAATTCCTCAGCTGCAATTTCTCCAGCTTTTGCTGCAGTTTCTTTACATAAGCCATTGTTGTTTATATATTCCATTGCCTTAATAGCCAAAGCAGCACGCCCAGGTCTTGCTCCTATGGAGATTCTTATTCCTTTTTCAGTAGCTACAACAGCTACACTTAATATGGCATAGTCTACTTGAGAATTCCTAAGTGTCTGAAAGGATCCTCTTAAGTTGGATCTCTTAATAATAATCTTTTCTAAAATATCTCTTCTATAACCCACTTCTTTTAGAAAATCCTCTAAGGCCATTCTTCCTCCTTGATAAAGGCATATATCTGCATCCAATGCCAATAAAGCAGTTATTGGGTCTGAAAATCCATATTTTGAATACACAGTTGCACCTATGGTTGCTATATTTCTAAGCTGTACACCTATTATATGCTTAACTGAGTCTCCAATCATATCTCCAAAATGTTCCTTTAAGAGCTCTGATGTCTCAAAGCTTCTAAGGCTTGTCATAGCCCCTATTTCTATTTCTTCTCCTGCATCCTTTATATAATCAAGACCTGCTTGGAATAAATCTATTGCTAGACCTATCCTCCTATTTCCCATCCTCAAAAAACACCCTCCGCCAATTAAGCGTGCAGATTTCTTTGATATTAATGATTCATAAGCTTCATATACTGATTTTGGCTGTATATAATCTCCAAATGTTATCAAAACAGGTCACCTCTTTATTTTTCCATTCCTATTAATTCTGCTTCTTCTTCATCCAAGGTTTTATCTGGTATTATAATATTGCAAGACCAACAATTGTTTTATTTCTATGTGTTGATTCCTGTTGATTAATCAATTCCATGCCAGACATTGTAATGGATGCAAAAACCATCATAGTTGCACCCCCAAGAACAGGATAAGGAATTGTAGTCATAATAGCACCTAACTTAGGGAAGAATCCAGCTAATAACATAACAATTGCAACGATTTTAAATACCTTTAAACTAACTACTTTAGTAGTTACTAATAGGCCTAAAATTATTATATAATATTTCCAAAAAATTTAACAGAAACTTATATTTTCCCCAATTGATAAGAATTATCATTTGGATAAATGAATATTTAATTTCTAATTGTCAATATTAAGGTTAGGGAGGAAAATATATGAACGATAAAAAAAGAAGCAGATATGAAGGTTGGCTCAATCAAAAAGAACATGAAAAAATGGAACTTAAGAATGAAGAACAGTGGGACAAAAAAAGTCGCAACATGAGCGACAAAAATTACTTAATTGGTAATAAGACTATGGGGAATTATTGGAACAATACAAATAACCCCAATTGGCAGAATCAAATTTTTGATTTTGGCTATAGATCTTCAATGCTAAACGACCCTCAAAGAGTTGAGGAGAAAAATAGAGTAGAGGATAATAACTCTAATAAAGACCTATTAAAATGAAAAAACCAGGAATAATTCCTGGTTTTTAAGCGTCTCCTGCTAAAAATAGCTTTTCTTTAATTTGAAAAAGAATGTACTACCCTCATCTAATTTACTCTCTACACCATATTCTGCTTTATGAGCCATTAGTATGGACTTCACTATTGATAATCCGATTCCTGAGCCCGATATAGACCTCTTATGTGATTTTCCAACCTTGTAATAGCGATCCCAGATGTTTGCTAGCTGGTCTTCAGGTATTCCTATCCCCCTATCCCTTACCTGGAATAATACATTATTTCCTTCATCTTCTATACTAATTGTTATTTCTTTCATATCAGTAGAATAGTTTACTGCATTGCTTAATAAATTATATATTACCTGTTGAATTTTACTCTCATCGCCTAGAACCTTAGCCTCTCCCTTTGAATTTAATTTAAAGCTATAGCCATATTTATCCTCAAAATACTTAAATCTTGTCAATATATCCTCAGTAGTTTTTTTGATATCAAAGCTTACCATACCAAGATTTTCAAGTCCTGATTGAGCCTTAGATAAGTCCATCATATCGTTTACTAAAATAGTTAGTCTATCCGCTTCATCTATAATGGTTTTGATATGGGAGTTACGCTTGATTTCATTGTTACCGGATATATCCCTAATCATCTCACCATAGGATTTAATAAGGGTTAGGGGTGTCCTCAAGTCATGAGAGACGTTGGCTATTAAGTCTCGTCTTAGTTCCTCCGTCTTTGAAAGTTCCTTTGTAGCATAGTTTAATGTATCAGCCAAATTGTTTATTTCAGTATAGTCTCCCTTGTTAAAAACTATATTATAATCCCCTTGAGCTAATGACTTGGCAGATGCAGTTATTTCTTCGATTGGTTTTGTAAGTTTAGTTGCTATAGCATAGGAAAGAATGAGCCCCATACCTAAAGATATAATTGTAACGATAATAAGCTGTTTTTGTAAAACATTTACTGTTGAATCCATAGGCTGAAGGATGGAGTTAATATATAAAAAATAGTTTGAACTTCCTTCATTTTCTAGTATAGACCCATAAACTAAGGTTGGACCACTAAACCTAATATCCTCACGGTAGTAAATTACATGATTATTCTCCGAATTCAGAAGGTTTATAAGAAACTCTGAGAATAACTTGTAGTCAAGCCTAGGTTGTCTGAGTATATCTATTAAGTTCAAGGGATAAACTAAATTTCCATCCCCATCTAGAATTTGTATGACTATTCCTTCGCTTAAGGAAGTTGTATAGAGAAGATCTTCAAAGCCCTCCTTCCCATATTGTTGAACGAGTGAACTCCCAATTTTCTTAATTTCGTTAGTCTTCATGGATTCATAGAACTGATTTAAAAATACTGTTTGCAATAACCATAATAGTATCATAATAACTGCTGAAAGGGCTATAAAATAAGTCCACAATTTAAACTTTATACTTTCTTTATCAAAAAACTTCATATTAACACCTATTCATTCTCTTCAAATTTATAACCTAAACCCCTTAAGGTAACTATTAAGTCTCTATATGTCCCAAGACTGCTTCTGAGCATTTTTATATGAGTATCTACAGTTCTATCATCCCCAAAGAAATCATATCCCCATATTTCATTTAACAACTTCTCTCTTGAAAGGGCTATATTTTTATTCTTAACCATGAAAAATAGAAGTTCATATTCTTTTGGTGTCATTTCAGCTTTTTTTCCATCAACATATACATTTCTTCCATCAAAGTCTATTTCTAGACCTTTAAACACAAATTTCTTATTCTTTGTTTCTAAGTTTTGATTTCGACTTATTATGGCCTTAATTCTAGCCATTACTTCCTTAGGTGAAAATGGCTTAGTTACATAGTCGTCAATCCCAATTTCAAAACCAAAAAGCTTATCATATTCCTCTCCTCTTGCAGAAAGCATAAGAACTGGAATATCCTTATACTTTCTTATCTCCTTTACTGCTGAATATCCATCAAGTTTTGGCATCATTATATCCATAACTATCAAATCGAAATCATTATTCTTACAAAGATTAACCGCCTCCATACCATCTGAAGCTTCGCTTATTTCATATCCTTCGAACTCACCGTATTCCCTTAAGACTTCTCTTATTTTCTCCTCATCGTCCACTATAAGTATCCTATCCATAGATTCACCTCAAATTTTATCTAACTACATATATATTCTAAATAATCTTTGTGATTTTCACAGCCCTTTCAATTCTCTTTATGGCTTCTTCTACATTAGCTCTAGATGTTCCTATATTCATTCTAAGGAAACCTTGACCTTCTTCTCCAAAGGTTGCACCATCATTCATAAAGACTTTGCCTTTTTCTTTCATAAACTCATTTAACTCAATTTGGCTTAGTCCAAGCTTTCTAAAGTCCAGCCATAGGAGGAAAGTTCCTTCAGGCTTTATAATCTTAACTTCGGGAATATGTTCCTCTATATAATCCACTACGTAATCAGCGTTACCTTCAATATATTCCAATAACTCATCTAACCAAATCTCTCCATATGTGTATGCAGCCTCAAATCCAACTGCCCCAAAAATAGAAGTATGATCTATTCCAAAGGAAGCTATCTGAGCATTTACTTTATTCCTAATATCTTCATTTGGGATTATAGCTATAGATGTAAATAAACCCGCTATGTTAAAAGTTTTACTCGGAGCTATAAGGGTAATTGTTCTATTTGCCACCTCTTCTGAAAGGGAAGCTATCATAGTGTGTCTATTTCCCTTATATGCTAAATCACAATGGATTTCATCTGAGATAATATAAACATCATTTTCAACACATAGGTTAGTTACCTTTTCCAGCTCGTCTTTTGACCATACTCTTCCAACAGGATTATGAGGACTGCAGAATAAGAAAACTTTTGATTCTTTAAGCTTTTCAGCTAAATCCTCATAGTCCATCACGTATCTTCCGTCCTTAATTACCAATGGATTTTTCCTAAGGGTTCTTTTGATTGTATCAACAGTTCCTTTAAAAGGAGGATAAACTGGGGGCTGTATAAGTACACCATCATTTTCACTAGATAAAGCCCTAATTCCAATGTTAAAGCCTGTAACTACTCCAGGTGTAAATACTATCCATTCCTTTTTAATCTCCCAATGGAATTTTTTCTTAACCCAATTTATTATGGAATGGTAAAAGCCATCCGCTCTAAAATTATATCCAAAAACCCCTTCTCTAGCCCTTTCTACAAGAGCATCTACTACTTCATCTGGGGATTTAAAATCCATATCAGCAATCCACATAGGTAAAATACCATCTTTTTGTGTATCCCACTTAATGCAGTTGGTATTTCTCCTATCCACTATTTCATCGAAATTGTACCTCATCACTATCATCCTCTCATTTAATATGAAGTCTTTTCTCCTTAAAATACATGCTTAATTTAAGTATAATTGAAAATATGCTATATATCAAATGAATAAAAGAACGAGCCCAAAAGCTAGTTCTTTTACAAATAGTTATTCTATTTATTGATGAAGCGACTTGTAATCTGCCTTAAAGTAGACCTTAAAATCTTTTACATTAAAGTTATACTCCTTTATAATCTTTACAAGCATGTCCCTAAATCCATTTGCATCAAACCTGGTGCATATGTAGACTTTTTCTTTTAACTTATATGGAAGATCCAAATCTTCCTCATGGTCTGAGAAATAGTCTCTTGACTCACCATTCATTATGGTCTTTTTTTGGAATGTAAGGAATTTATCTTCATTTAGTTTTAGAAAAGTTTTGCATGCAGAGATGTACATGTTCTTCCATGTTTTTATTTCTATAATTTCATCATCAAGGAAGCTATAGCCATAAGGCCTAATATGGGTAAAATTCTCTAATAAGGAATGAGCTATTGTATTATCCACTATTAGGTCATCATGCTTGCGCCTAGTATTCTTAGGGAATTTTATATGACCATCTAGAAAGTTCAATTGACCGAACCCTAAATCTATCTTGTCAACTAATAGATTCAACTCTTCATGAATACTGTCAAGTTCATCCAGTAAAAAACCATCCTCTTTAAAATTTTTCATTCCAAATTCAACTTGATTAAGAAGTTGATTTAGTAGGTCTCTTATAATAAAAACTCTTTCAGGATATTTTGCACCTAAAGCATCTATTACATATCTCATCCTTATTCACATCCATTTCTTATTCTTATTCACTTATTCGACACCTAATCTAATATTCCTTCTTTTTATGCATAGGAATTTCCGACAATTTCTAATCTTTTTTTACATACTAAACGAATTAATCACAATAGCTAATGTATGATAACGACTGGGTATATATATCTTAATCCTACTGCTAATAACCAAGAAAGGAGTGAATAAAATGAGAAGATATATAGGTATTATGATACTTCTCCTTGTTGCACTGTTTTTAACATCATGTAGTTCGGGTACTTCTACTCAACCTGAACAACCGACATCTGAGCCTCCTGTTGTAAGCCAAGAGCCCGCTAAGGAATCAGAATCTACAACACCTGTAAATCCAGTTAAAACAAGCGGAGAAGGAAAACTATCTGAAGTCTATCAAAAGATGATGAAGAGCGGAAGATATACCATGAAGTACAAGACTATAATGGATATGGATGGAAATGAAGTTGAAATGGAAATAACAATGGCAGTTATGGATGGTATGAGTGCTATGGTGATGGATTCTGACATGTTAGAATCCATTACCATTAACAGAGATGGTAATATTTATATCATAAGCCATGAAAATAAAACGATGATGGTCTTACCTGAAGGTACTCAAATGGAAACTGAAGAAGAATCAATAACTCCAGTTGAGCTTGGCGAATATACTATGGAGTATGCTGGAAGTGGTAAAGAAGACTTTATGGGTAAAGAGAGAAAATATGAAGAATATGTAATGGAAGAAGGCAAGGTAAAATATTACTTTGATGGCAACGATTTAGAAGGTATTTCAAGTTCAATAGGCGAACATACTACCCTTATGGAGATAGAGGAAATGTCAGATACTGTTGATGAGACCTTATTCGAACTTCCTCTTGGTTATCAAGAGATTAAATTAGGTAGCTAGAAAAAATCACCGGACTTATTCTCCGGTGATTTTTATGTGATTTATTTTATTTGTGCGGAATGCCTTAGCTAGCTGTCTAACAAAGTTATGGGAATTAGTAACTAAAACCATAATCCATCAGTAGAGCCTACTATTTTTTTTAATTTGTTTTTCTTCTTTTCTTTTATAATACCTATTCCAACTGATAATCCTAGTATAAAGTATATAATTGCCATTAACTCTATCGTTTTAAGGTCTATCCTTTTTATGAGCAGGTATGATGTAAAACCACCAGAGAAAAAAGTTAAGATTGATAGTATATAGAACAAAAATCTTATTCTAAACTCAAATTTACCATGGAGTAATAACCCAAGGCAAACCCCTGCATCAGTTAGGTATCCAGTCATATGTGTTGTTCTTACTATGACACCTTTTATCTTGACATACATACCATTTTGGATACCCATTACAAGAGAAATAATCTTAAGCATTGTAGCAGGATTAGCAGTTATTTTCATCGAAACATATATTACAATACCGAATAGCATTGGTAATATTGAATCATAAACATTTATATCTGACTCTTTTTCATGATAAACATAACCCGATATTGTCGAGCCTATTAAAAAAAGAATTATGAAATAAAATAATTCAGCAAATGTATTTATATTTCCACTAGCAAGTAAGATAGCAGCATTACTTATATTACCAGTAAAGTGTGTTATAGTAGAACCTAATAATACTATGGTATATATATTAATAGCCCCTGCTAAGAAAGTAAGGATTCCAACCCAACTAAAAAAGAAGACCTTATGATTTATTGATTCCATAAACTCAACCACAACCTATCTTATCAAAATTATATCTAATCCCTATCATATTTCTAATTTTAGCATATAGCTTAATATATTCCAATAGTCCACTTAAAGTAATTTAGATCTATCATTATTACACTATTTTTAGCTAATTAAGATAGGATATCCTTAGATAATACCCTGATAATCCAAGTAGTTATTCGTGAATCACTCACCACTTACATTTCATTTAGAAGTGGGAGCTTCTTAAGA
>CAZTEN010000018.1:0-8730 GCA_964612495.1 uncultured Tissierella sp.
GTAATGAGGTAACAAATATATTATTTGACTTTGCAAATATCTTATCTGGATATTTCTTTAATTTGGCTCTTAAGTTAAATCAAATCAATGATATAGATGAAGTGGAATTTATAAGCAGAAACTACAGACAGGAGTAGAGGCTATGACTAATTTAAAGGGTAAGAAATTTGTAGCATCATACAGTAGCGGAAAGGATAGTACATTAGCTATATATCGAGCTATATCTCAAGGTTTGATTCCAATGGAACTAATTATAACTTATAATGTAGATAAGGAAAGATCATGGTTTCATGGTATACCACAACATGTATTAGATAATATATCTAAGGAAATAGATATACCAATATCCTTAATCAAAACAAAGGGTGAAGAGTATGAGAAAAACTTTGAAGCTAAACTATTAGATGCTAAGAAAAAGGGGGCTGAAGTCAGTATCTTTGGAGATATAGATTTAGAAGCACACTTAGAATGGTGTACCGATAGGTGTAAAGCCGTAGGATTGGAAGCCTACTTTCCCCTATGGAAAGAATCAAGAAAAAGCCTGGTATATGAATTTATAGACTTAGGCTTTAAGACCATAATAACCGTAGTCGATAGTTCAAGGATGCCAGAAGGTTTTGTGGGTAAGGTTTTGACACGGGATTTAGCTGATGAAATTGAGAAATCAGGGGCGGATATCTGCGGTGAAAATGGAGAATATCATACCTTTGCCTTTGATGGACCTCTATTTAAGAATAAAGTAGAATTTGAAATCGGAGAAATAATAAGAATAGATAATTTTACAATAGCACCCATTCAATGAGCTTTAGAGGGTAACAAATGAACAGAAAAACAAATTGTGATACTTGCGCCTACTATGAGCATGATGATGAATACAATACCTATATTTGTATTATGAATTTAGATCAAGATGAAATGGAAAAATTCGTTAATTATAGCTTTGACAATTGTCCCTACTACAAGACTTATGATGAGTATAAAACTGTTAGAAAGCAAATTTAAGTAATTTTAGAAGCTCCTGATACTTTCAGGAGCTTCTATTCTTAAGTTTCGTGAATCAAAAAAACCCGTCCCCACTATTTCACTTCCCGACCCTTTTATTCCCAAGATTTATGGATAATCTCTAAAACCTGCTTTAAGTCTTCTAAAGGTATTTGACCCGGTGCTGAAACTTGACCTACTGAAGCGAAGGACATTGAGGAACCAAAGAGCTCCCCGGATAATCTGCTTATAAGTCCTAAGGAACCCATAGCCATGGTTATTATAGGCCGGTCTGCATATTTGGTATGCATTTCATTCGTAGCAGAAAGCAGAGTGAGAACATCTTCCTCTGAATTTGGCATGACTGCAATCTTTGGAATATCCGCATCCATTTCCTGCATCTTTCTTAATCTATAGACTATTTCATCCTTGCTTGGGGTCTTATTAAAATCATGGTTTGAACCTATGACTAATACACCTGCTTTATGGATGTTTTTAATATTTTCCTTCACTACATCTTCATTCATAAAGATTTCAACATCAACTATATCAGCATATCCTGACTCGGCAGCTGCCTTATTTAAAGCTGTGTACTCTTTATCCGAAATTGTTTTCTCCCCTCCTTCACTTTTACTTCTAAATGTAAATATCAGGGGTCTAGCACCTAATTCATATCTAAGTTTTCTTAATGTATCTATTAGTTCCGGTAAATTAAAGGCATCTTCATAGAAATCCACTCTCCATTCAACAAAATCAAATTTCATTCCCTTAAGACTTAAAGCCTTCTTAATTATATCTTCCCTGGTATTTTCTACAATAGGTACTATAATCTTTGGCATGCCTTCACCAATTCTGATGTCCTTTATATTAATCTCTTTCATCTATTAAACTCCTTCCATATACTGCCACTTAAAAATTAAGGGTAGCATTTTTATATGATACCCTTTCAATAAAACTAATTAATCTGCAAAACATTATTTATAAAGGTTTTACTTTCTTAAATTCCAATTAATTTAATAAATAGGAGCACTAAAAATACCATAATAATACCTGCTATGGTTATGGCAGCCGATGACATGGCACCTTCCTTCTCTCCAAGTTCCATGGCCTTTGCTGTACCAATGACATGAGAATTCGTTCCTAGTGCGATTCCTTTTATTATTGGATTATCGATTTTCAAAATCTTAAATATGAATTCCGATACTACATAACCGGTTACCCCTGCTACTACAATAAGCACCAAACTTATCTCTGGCACTCCGCCGATCATATCAGATATGGCATAGCCTATTGCCGATGTAACCGATTTTGGAAGCAAGGATAATCTTATCTGATGGCTGAGTCCAAAGATTCTGCTTAATGCTAGAGCAGATAGGAGACCGGCTAAAAGCCCTCCTAAAATCCCGGCTAGAATACCTATTAGATTTTCCCTTATTATTCTTAAGTTCTTATAAAGGGGTATAGCAAAGGAGACTGTAGCAGGTCCAACAAAAAAACTTACAATGCTCCCACCTAATTTATAATTATTGTAATCGATGTCACCTATTAATAATACTCCAATAATTATTAGGCTTCCTGTAACAAGTGGTGATAATACCTTTATTTTCGTCTTCTTCTGAAGATATTTACCTAGCTCATATGAAATAAAAGTAAGGGCCACACCAAAGGCCGGATTTTTTACTAATTCATCTACCATAGCTTATCTCCTAAATGTCTTTCTTTTTGTTAAAAATCAACTTCATAACAAATGCAGAGGTGAAAATGGAAACTGTTGTTGAAATCACAACTATTAGAATAGTAATCAAGAATTTACCTTGGAATAAATCTATGCTGTCTATAATCCCTATTGCCAAAGGCAAAATAAATAATGAAATATCTCCCTGTAGCACATCTGAAGCCTTTTCTACTTTTTCTAATTTGATAACCCTTGTCAGTAAGAGTACTAATAATATAAGCATCCCAAGTATTGAAGCAGGAATAGGCAGACCTAGTCCAACTTCAATCATATAGGATATAGCTAGTATTGATACGATGATTGTAAATTGCTTTATCATAAAAAATTCAAATCCTTTTCTTAGTCTAATATAGATACTGCCCCCATAAGTCCAAAATCAGCCTTATCTCTTCTATAGGAATGTAAGAGGTCCTCATTTGCAAAAGTCGACAAATCGACGATTGTTAGGTTTTCTTCCTTGATTCCTTTCTCAAGAAGTATCCTTTTATTGGTAGTGTGGAGGTCGATTAGGAACTTAATATCATTTTTTTGTCTAATAATATCATTATGAAAGTCGAACTCTTCCTTGAACTGGTCTGCTACATCAGACTCTACCTCGAAATCATATTCTCCTATAGTAGGACCTAGTATTGCTATAATATCCTCAGGATTAGAATCATATTTATCCACCATTAAATCCACTCCAACGGCTCCTATTCTCTGAAGAGTGCCTTTCCAGCCTGAATGAATATTTGCTTGAACTCTTTTTACTGGGTCGAATAAAATTACAGGAGTACAATCCGCAAATCTGGATATTAAAGCTATACCCTCTATATTTGTAATAAGTCCATCTGTATCATAAACTACCTTCCCGGTGTCATAAAAGCTACCTTGATTTAAATTAGTAATGCATTCTATATTGCTACCATGGACCTGATAACCTGAATATCTTTCCTTAGGCTTAACTCCCATAAAATCGAATATCATGTCAAAATTATTGTTGATGCTATCGACATCCCCATTGGTCTTAAGCCCTATATCCATATCCTTAGTAGTAATACAAAGGTTAAGGCCATAGTTCTTTAATTCTGGTATTACTACATATCTGTGATTGTCTTTCGTTACTATTTTATAATACATAAAATCCTCCTAAAAACTAATGAATATATTATACAAAATTAAGAGTCAAATAACAATTTAAATACCAGGAATTATTCGTTTCAAGTCCTCCATAGTATCTATATCTATTCCTAGAAACTCATCATCATAATAAATTCTTTTAACCAAATTATTATTCTCTTCTATGATTTCTCTACCGCCTTTATCTCCTTTAACAATAAGAAGGTCTTCTCTAAATATTGGGGGGAAGATTATCGGCATACCAAATTTATTATTATAGAAAGGTATTATAATTTTATTTTCTTTTTCATATTCCATAATCAGATTGTCTATAACCTCAGAGCTTAAATAGGGTTGGTCAGCCACCAGAAACATATAGGCATTTTCCTTTTTAGCATTTTCTACTCCTAGTTTTACAGCTGCAGATTGTCCATCCTTGGCATTAAGGTTATATATAGTTTTCACATCATGTCTTGTACCTATTTCCTTTATTTCATCCAATCTATAAATTAGAATTATCTCATCTAAAAAAGAAGCCTTACAGGCCTTAATGACCCTTTCTACAACCTTTAGGCCATCGACTTCCAACATTAGCTTATTTCTTCCCAGCCTGGTTGAAAATCCTGAAGCCATTATGATTCCGCTAACCATCTTGTTCACTCCTTAATATGAAAAGCTTCTAAAGAAGAGTTAAAGGTAATTATTAATAATAATTACCCAAAATCATATCGCCGATTATTACACTTAAATCCTCACCCTCCAGTAACTTCCTAATATCCTTACCGATTTGGATTTTAAATGGATTATCTGCCTTATTGAGTATCAATATCCGTCTCCCCCTACTATTTTTAAATAAACCCTTCTCAGCCTTAACAAGGTTATATATACCCTTCTTTGTAACTATATCTTCTTGAATTATCCCCTTTAGAAGCTCCGACCTATGGACATGGTCTTCATCTATGGGTAGGCCTATAGAATCTAGTCCTATGACGCCAATAGATAAATTCGTATTCTTAGATATATTGGGCTCGTGATCTGCTGGTGCCTTTATTGGCTTTCTCTTGGACCCGTCAGCTTCCATTAAGATGAAGTCAAAGATATTTCTTTCTATCATTTCATCTATTAGGCTTATATCCTTAGTTTTTAGCTTTATACCTTCTCTTGCTTCAGCAAAATATGTAATTGTTTCCTTACCAGCTTGAAAATCAGGGGGGATAGACCCTAGAAATAGGTTATCATACTCCCAAGGGTTTGGAACAAAAATACCTGTAGAGGTGGCAATTAAGACCTTATAGCCTAACTCCTTTAACTCCTTGGCAAGGGTTGAAATGGCTGTAGTCTTACCTCCACCTCCTACAAGGGATATTATATTTTCATTTATTAAATTCAATTCCAGAGCTTTATATAGCTTCACTCTCTTCACTTTCCCTCAATGCCTTCATAAGCTTTTCCGGTGTTACCGGCAAGTTAAAGAGCCTTACCCCACTTGCATCATATATGGCATTTAATATGGCAGGTCCGATTGGTATGGTGACAGGCTCTCCTATACCCTTAGCTCCATAGGGTGCTGTGGATTCAGGGTCCTCAATTATAATGTTCTCAACATCTATCATATCCATTGAGGTAGGTAATAGGTATTTTGAAAAATTCCTATTTTTCATCTGGCCATTTTCCAAAGCTAAGTCCTCAAACAATGTATAGCCTAAACTCATGGCAAAGCCACCATCCATTTGTCCTTTGACTAAACTTGGATTTACAGCTCTCCCAGCATCCTGAGCAAAGGCTGCCTTTAGAAGCTCTACTCTGCCCGTATTGGTATCTACTTCCACCAGGACCATACAAGAATTAAAGGTGTAAGGCCAATAGGGTGCCCCCTGACCTGTTTCATCATCCATTTTTACTGTTTGGGCTGTAAAGGATCCGGTCACTCTTATTATATCATCTTTATATTTTTCGCTTAAGTCCTTATATGAAATCCTCTTTTGAGGAAAAATGCCTAGATATATTTCTCCATTCTGAGCTACTAATCCTGCTGTAGAGTTTAATCCCAACTCAACCTTGGCAAGGTCAAATAGTTTTTTATTGAAGTTCTCACAAGCTATTTTTACAGCATTACCTGTATTATATGTCTGTCTGGTGGCTGCAGCCGTGCCCGAATCCATCATTTGAGAAGTGTCTTCAGAAACCAATACTATATCTTTATGGTCCATATTTAAAGCTTCGGCACCTATTTGAATCATGGCTGTCTTTGCCCCTTGACCAACTTCGGTTGCACCTACAAATATTCCCACCTTCCCATCCTCCAGTAATTGTACCTCAGCATTTGAAACATCAGGGAATCCATTGCCATAACCGGTTCCATAAAAGGATAAACCTAGACCAACACCGCGTTTTTTCATAGGGTTCCCTCCTCAACTGATTCATTCTTTAAGGCTAGAAAATCTTCATATCTCTTAGAAAGTTCATCCAAGCATCTGTCCAATGGCACGCTTTCTAGAAGTACTTGACCTGTGGCGGTTTTGGATCCTGTTTTAAATATATTCTTCTGTCTTATTTCAATTGGGCTTATACCAAGCTTTTCAGCCAATATATCCATCTGCTGCTCTGCTGCATTTGGAACCTGTGTGGCTCCAAAGCCTCTCATGGCTCCGGTAAATGGATTATTGGTATAAACTGCATATGAATCCACCTTTACATTGGGAATATGATAAGGTCCTGTTGCATGAACTCCGGCCTTCCTTAACACATTCATAGCCCAAGAGCAATACGCTCCTGAATCCCCAATTATTTCAACCTCCATGGCTTGAAGATATCCATTCTTATCAGCTCCGGTCTTATATCTCATTACCATAGGATGTCTCTTAGAATGGGCTTGAAAGGATTCCTCCCTGCCGAAGACTACCTTTACCGGCCTATTTAAGGTAAGGGCTGCCAAAGCTAGATGTATCTGCATTGTAATATCCTCTCTTGCTCCAAAGGCTCCCCCTACATTGGTATTTATAACCTTTACCTTTTCCTCCTCAAGCTTTAGGGTGCGTGCTATTTCCTCTCTGTCATAATGAGGATACTGGGTTGCAACTACAACTACTAGAGTACCATCTTCCTCCATATAGGAAATCCCCGCCTCAGGCTGAAGAAAAGCATGGTCTTGCATATGGGTTGTATAGGTGTTTTCAGCTATGGCAGCACAACTTTTAAAGCCTTCCTCAGCATCTCCACATCTAAGCTTATAATGATATATGATATTAGACTGCCCATGGACCTTAGGCGAGTCATCTTTCATTGCTTCTACCGGATCAAACACTCCGGGCAATTCTTCATATTCCACTTTAATCTTATTCATCCCATTAATGCATGCTTCCTCGGACTCTCCAACTACAAAGGCTATGGGAGCTCCGATTTGTCTTACCTTATCGGCAGCAAATACATTGTGGTCTTTTAATACGACCCCATGCTCATTTAATGGCACATCCTTATGCGTAAATATCCTTAATACTCCTTCTTGCCTTTCAGCCTCCCTTGTATCGATTTTTATCTTGGCATGAGGCACTTTTGACCTTAGAGTTTTAGCATATAACATATCATCTAGGTATATATCCTGAGGATATAAGGCTTTACCTGTAACCTTGGAGTAGGCATCTACTCTTATTATACTCTTACCAACAGTTTTCAAAGTCATTCTGTCCCCTCCTTTAAATATTCTATGGCTTTTTGTGCTGCATCTATTGCCTTATTATATCCGGTACATCTACATAAATTTCCTGACATCCCTTCTCTAATTTCTTCTCTGCTTGGATTAGGATGTTTATCTAGTAAAGCTTTAGTGGACATTATTAGCCCCGGTATACAGAAACCGCATTGTACTGAACCTTCTTCCATATATGCCCTTTGGATAGGATGCAATTCTCCATTACTTTCCAACCCCTCTATAGTAATGATATTTGAACCATTAGCCTGGAAAGCCATTACCAAACAGGAGTTAACGCTTTCTCCATCCATGATAATGGTGCAAGCTCCGCATTCTCCTTCTCCACATCCTTCCTTGGTACCTATAAGCCCCAATTTATCTCTTAAAAGGTCTATTAATCTCATATTTACATCTATATCCACCTTGTAATTGATATCATTAATTATAAGTTGTATTTCCATCATACTTTCACCTCGGAACTATATATATTACTTTCCCTTAGCGCTTCCTCAAGCAAGGAAACTATAGCCCTCTTCTTATATGGGAGTGTAGTTCTACCTTCTAGCCTCTTATCCATAGATTCTTGGAGTGAATCAACTGCAAGGTCTAGAATATCCTCATCAATGCTTCTTCCTAACAGACTTTTTTCCAACTCAATCTCTCTCATGGGAAATTTTCCTATAGACCCTGAAGCTACTACAATATTGTTTATTATTCCATTATTTATCCCTATAAGCATACTAATAGTGGCTCTGGATATGGCTAATGCCTTTCTTAAGCCCAGCTTGGAAAAGCTTAAAATTTCCTTGTCCTTGGGTTTCATAAAGCTTACGCTGATAAGCAGTTCATCACTCCTTAGTCCATGGTCTTTTAGCTTTTGAAAGTAATCCTCTACTAAGACCTCTCTATATGCCCTTGTGCTTCCAATTTTTAGCCTTGCACCAAGTGTAATAAGGGGAGGTATGGAATCTGCTGCCGGTGAAGCATTAGCAATATTTCCTCCTATGGTTCCCTTGTTTCTTATCTGTGGAGATCCAACCATACTGCAGGCTTTAATAAGCCCCTTAAGGTTCTCATCAAAGGCTTGGCTTTCAATAAGCTGTGTATATGTTACTGCAGCCCCAATCTCAATACTATCTTGCTCTACTTTTATTTCCCTTAACTCTTCTATCTTAGATATATCTATCAATAACTTAGGAGCTAACTTGCCTTCTCTCATGGCTACTAC
>CAZTEN010000018.1:8740-14680 GCA_964612495.1 uncultured Tissierella sp.
GTTCCTCCGGCTATAATCTTTGCATCCTCATTGTATTCCTTCAGTAATTCCATAACCTGCTGAATTGAGCTTCCATTATATGCTTGATTTAAGGTCATATATACACCCCTTACTTTATTTAAAGCCGCCTCCAAAATGAAGTCGGCTTTAAAATTTAATTTAGATTATTGGATCAATTATCTTAAAGTTATTTACATCTATTAAACCCTTATCTGTAATCTTCCAAGTAGGGGATGTCGACAAGGCTAAGAAGGATAGATGCATAAGTGGTGCATGAATTTCACAGCCAAGGTCTTTTATGATAACTCCCTCGACCTCTGCTATCTTTCTGCTTACTTCATGACCATCTAATTCATCAGTAATAAGGCCTCCAACCGGAAGTCTCATCTCTGTCAATACTCTTCCTCGCTTAGCTACTGCTATTCCTCCACCCATTTCTATAACTTTATTGACGGCAAGGGTCATATCCCTGTAGTTGGTTCCCATTACCATTATATTATGAGTATCGTGGGCAACGCTTTCCGCAAAGGCACCGTCCTTTAAGCCAAAGCCCTTCAAAAATGCCTTGCCTAGGCCTCCGCTTCTTCCATATCTTTCAACACATGCTACTGCTAACATATCCTTAGATACATCAGGCTGTGCCACCCCATTTTGAACCCTAACTGTATCTTCATGCCTTTCCGTTAAGTTCTGATCCGGGATTACAACTATAGCTCTGGCTCTGGCTGATGAGCCCTCAGCAGCAATTTCCAAGTCCTTTTCCTTTAATTCCCTAAGCTTAAATGAGTTCTTAACAGTTTCAGGATAAGTATATGTTGGTAAATCTATAAGAAGGTCTCCTTTGGATGCTACTATATTTCCCTTTAAGACTACACCTTCTACAAGCATTTGCTCCAAATCACTGATTATGGCTATATCTGCCTGCTTACCCGGAGATAGAACACCTAAATGGTCTAAGCCAAAATAGGTTGCCGGATTTATGGTTACCATCTGAATTGCTTCTACAGGGCTTACTCCTTCTTTGATAGTCCTCTTCACTATCTCATTCATATGTCCTAGGCTTTCTAAATCAGCTGCTACCATGTCATCCGTTGCCAGTATCATCCGTCTTGAATCTATACCTTCTTCAGTTAGGGCTCTAATACATTCTCCCATATTTTTCTGGGTTGAGCCTTCACGCATAAATAGGTATACACCTTGTCTTAGCTTTTCCATGGCCTCTGCCTTAGTTGTAGTCTCATGACATGAGCATCTGCCTCCGGTTGATATGATATGAGCAGCCAGCTCTTTGCCAAACAACTCTGGGGCATTTCCATCTACTACCATATCCTTGCTTCTGGCGTATGTTGTAGATGCAACTAAATCATCTATTACTTCAGGAGTATTTCTATATACATGCCTTGCATTGCTGAAGCCTTGGAGTTCTCCTATTCCTATGATGTTCTTATATTTTAGCAAATCCTCCATGTCCTTAGATGTAGTATCATATCCTGCCGTTTCTAAGTCAGGTGAATCCGGTGTCATTGCAGGCACCACAAGATATACGTTATTTGGAACCTTATCGATTTCATCTGCCATAGCCTTCATACCCACAGGTCCTAAAGCATTACCGATTTCATGTGGATCTGCTACAAGAGTAGTAGTTCCTGATGGTATTGAAAGCCTGGAGAATTCAGTAATAGTCAACATACTGCTCTCAAAATGCATATGTGAATCGATGAAGCCCGGGGAAAGATATCTTCCTTCTACATCTATGGCCATAGTCTTTTGTCCTATTAAATCCCTGCAGTCTCCGACTAGAAGTATATAATTTCCTTTAATGGCTATATCAGCCTTATAGATTTCTCTGGTAATAACATTGACCACGCTTCCGTTTATAAATACCATATCTGCAAAAATCTTGTCCCCCATGAGTACATCTATAAGCTTTCTATATTCTATTGCCTTCTTTAGATATTTTGCGTCACTCAAAAATTTGCCTCCTTCCTATTCATCTAGGTCCGGTAAATCAATATTGTCTACTATGCCTACTATAGAGGCATCAATCGGAGCATCCATCTTTCTTGCTGCTATTCTTCCTGCAGTACCCTCTGTATAGATAACTATTTCTCCGATACCTGCTCCTACTGTATCCACTGCAATGAGAGGCTGGCCCAGGGATTCTAAATTAAATGTGAGAGGCTGCATAATCATTAGCTTGCTTCCTACCAGTTTTTCATCCTTTCTGGTTGCCACTACGGTACCTATTATTCTTCCTATCCGCATTTATAGCCCCCCTTCCTATTTTTTCTCGATTTTAATACCCAGTTCCCTTGCCTTATCCCTTGCTAAAGGGGTTATTAAGGTCTTCTTATCTAAAACTAAGACCTGGTTTTTATTTAGTTTAAGTATATCCTTTTCAGAGATTAAATCCTTCGGTCCAATTAATTTTTGAGATTCCTGCTTTATATTAGGTGTATTTACTGAATCCCCAAGAGGATGAACTATCTCAACAGCCCCCATCTTAATAAGGGTGGATATATAATTTTCTATGATTTTTATCATCTCTTCATTTCTAGACTTTTCGCCCATAAATTCTCTAACTGAAGCGAAATCAAGATATACCTCTTTCCCAAAGTATAGAAATGACCATATTATATTGGATATAAAACTATCTATCATTCCAGTGGATACTTTTGATAGTGTATTCATAGATATATTGGGTCCAACTAGGGTAGTATAATCCCTTAATATTTCTTTAAGCCTCAAGATATCCTCTTCTCTAAATATATGAGCAGGTCTTATTTCATCTATGATTTTCTTCGTATCTAAAATTCTTTCAGCCATAAAGGAGAAGCCTATTGAAATCTCGTAACTATTCTTCAAATCCTGAATAAAACCATAAGTAGGATTAAAGTCTCTAGTACCATTAAGCACCACCAGGGCTTTCCCTTGAGCCTTGGAAAACCCTTGAATACTTAGTTTATTAGATATATTCTCTAGAATATTTGAAGTAATATTGGTTTTAGTCATTCCAAACACCTAACTTTATTCGTATTGGCTTAAAATTACTCTTTCTACCTCTGCGTGTGGTCTTGGGATTACATGTACTGAATGAAGCTCTCCAACTGCTCTTGCTGCTTCTGCCCCTGCATCTACTGCTGCCTTAACTGCACCTACATCTCCTCTTACCATAACTGTTACAAGACCGAATCCGATCTTTTCATATCCAACTAAGGTGACGTTAGCTGCCTTTACCATTGCATCTGCCGCCTCTATACTACCTACTAATCCTTTAGTTTCAACCAATCCTAATGCTTGACTCATTTATAAATCCTCCTTATATTCAAGTGAACCTCTCATGACTAAAGTCACGAGTTTCCATCTTCTTTTTTCAAGTTATTAGCAAATTTCTCAATTAGCTTATCTATTTCATCATGTGGTCTAGGTATTACGTGGCTGGATACTACTCTGCCTACTCTATTTCCAGCTATTACTGCGGCTTCTACAGCTGCTTTTACTGCAGCCACTTCACCTGCTATATTTATAGTAACTCCAACCCCTTTTTCTACACCTATTACCTTTTCTACTCCGATTAAAACTATATCAGCCGCTTTACTGGCTGCATCCAATGCAGTTACAGCTGTTGTAAATCCTTGTGCTTCTATAAGACCCAATGCCTTATCCATCTCACACCTCCATTATCGGCCACTTTTCATTCTTTTTACTGCTTCCTCCAAGGAAATTGCAGGGTTTGCTTTTACATCCCTTTCTGCAAGAACCTCTCCATGGATCAATTCCCTTATTAACTTATCCTCAATTTGAGTTAAATTGCTCTTAGTAAATTCGCTTATAGTATTGTTATTATTTGCATCTTTACTTGAACTACTATTATTCCTTAGTTTGCTTTTCATATCTATCATAGCCAATGGATTCACTAAATCTCACCTACCCAAATATTTTATCTACTTCATCATGAGGTCTTGGTATTACGTTTGCCGATATTACTTCTGCAACTCTCGATGCCCTTTCCTTGCCGATATCTACAGCTGATTGTACAGCTGCCACATCCCCTGTTACTGTTACTGATACCAACCCCGAGCCTACAAGTTGGAAGTCCATTATCTTTACATTAGCCGATTTTAGCATTGCATCGGCCGCTTCGATAGCACCCACTAGACTCTTGACTTCAACCATTCCTATTGCTTCCTTCATACTCACACCCTCTTATCTAAATTTAGCAAAATCATCAGAAATATCTTTTAATATCTATATTATCGAAGCCTGGTATCTTGGCTCTTTCAAACTTTTCATTCCCAATTGGCTTTGTTGCATCTATGCCAATCTTGTCAGTCACCCCTCTTAAATCGTGGGATGGTTCCAAGGATGAACCCAGTGCACCCGGCACTATAACTATATCGTTACTTGCCTGGCATCTAGAGGTTATCGCCCACTCGATTTCTCTTTCCCAATAGATATCCAAATCATCATCTACTATTACCACCTGCTTTAGGTCCTTATTTAAGCCTAAGGCTGCCAATATAGCCGACTTTGCTTCCCCTATTCTCTTCTGCTTTATGGATATTACTGCATTGAATCGATAGCCTCCGCCTTCTGTAACATAAACATCCCTTACATCCATGATGTTCTTTAGATAGTAGTAGAGTTCCATCTCTCTAATTAACCCATTAGTCAGATGCTCTTCTTCACAAGGAAAAGCCGTCTGATATATAGGGTTATTCCTATATGTGATGGCAGATACCTCTATAATCGGATGAGGTGCCTGTTTACCATAATACCCCATAAGTTCTCCAAATGGCCCCTCTAACTCTCTTTTCCCGGCTACTAATTTTCCTTCTATGACAATTTCTGCATGGGCCGGAACCAATAAATCATTGGTTTCACATTTTACAAGCTCTAAAGCTTCCCCTCTCAAGGAACTATCAAGCTCATATTTATCTAGGCCATAAGTTGCACTTGAATATTGGCTTGCAAGTAAAAACGCGGCATCATAGCCAAGAACTATGGCTACATCTAAGGACTTACCTTGCCTTTCCAAGGCTAGAAAATCATTTGTAAGCTTAAAAGACCCTATAAGAGCTGATAATGAATTCCCTTTATTAACTTGGAGTCTTCTTACAGATGTATGAAATTTCCCGGTTTCAGGGTCCCTTATAACCATAACCCCTGCAGTTATGAAGCTAGAAGAATCCAAGCCATTAAATTTGTTTACAGGTATGATTTTCTGTACATCTATATTTGATGTAATCTTATTCTCTTTAACAGGTCCTGAATTAAGAACCTTATATGTCTTTGGGTTAACCAGAGCTTCCATGAACCTATAATTACGATTATCCTTATTTACGCCTAGATGGTCAAATAATATTTCCCTATTTCCATAGAGTCCCCCTATGGTTCTCATATTGGCGTCCTTCACCTTATTGAACAATATGGGCTTCTTATTTTGAAAATATTTTAGTACTGCTCCCATTTCATAGATATAGTCTACTTCCTTGTTACATTCCAGAAGGTCTCCAGTTTTTTTTAACCTATCTATGGTATTTCTCAACATTTGCCTTTCCAAATTCTACCCTCCTTCTATATACCAGTCCATCTGTTAATCAGATTGTTTTCAATATCCAGCATATCAAGAAGTCTTCCCGTAATATTCAATACTACATCCTCTAAGGTCTCAGGGTGATTATAGAATCCCGGAGTTGGGGGAAAGATTGTAACTCCCATTCTTGAAAGCTTTAGCATATTCTCTAGATGAATCTGACTTAATGGGGTTTCCCTAGGTACAAGTATGAGCTTTCTTTGTTCCTTCAAGGATACATCACATGCCCGTGTAAGAAGATTATCCGAAAATCCATTTGCTACACTCGATAAGGTCTTCATAGAGCATGGCACTATTATGGTTTTATCAACCTTAAAAGACCCACTGGATATTGGCGCTGCTAG
>CAZTEN010000018.1:14690-14990 GCA_964612495.1 uncultured Tissierella sp.
TAAAGCTCTACATCCTTATAATTATTTATTTTCTCATTTAGATTTTTATTATCATGGTAGTAGGTAGCCATGGATTTTAAATCATCTAAGCCTAATCCACACTCGTGGTTGACAACGTATTCCCCCATGCTACTAACTACCAGATGTGTTTCTATATTTAGTTCTTTTAATGCTTTCAAGAGAGATATTCCGTAGATTGCTCCACTAGCACCCGAGATTCCTACCACTATTCTCACATAAATCGCCCCTTATGCCAATAGGGGAAGGTAGACCTTCCCCTTATTTTTTTAAGCTTTACCA
>CAZTEN010000019.1:0-11238 GCA_964612495.1 uncultured Tissierella sp.
TTTTATCTGCTTTGATAGAATTTAGGAAAAACAAAGTATCCTATGGCAAGATACTCTTAATCACCTTATCTTTAATAGTATCCTTTTTCATTGGGGCTAGGATTCTTTATGGGGTTCTATACTTTGAAAGGGTACTAGAGAATCCTTTGATATTATTTGAACTTAGACTTGTGAATTTTGCACTTTATGGCGGTTTAATATTTGCCCTAATTCTCTGGTGCATTTTTTGCAAGTTCTTCAAATTGGATTGTATTAAGCTAACAGATTCAATCATACCTTATCTAGGGATATCACTTGCCTTGTCAAAACTAGGATGTTTTTTCAATCAATGTTGCTATGGAAAACCAACAAATATACCCTGGGGTGTAGTTTTTGCTAAAGTTGATAATAATCCCATAGAGAAAATGTTTGGAAGTAATCCTTTTACAAATATGTTGTTCGGGGTTCACAATATCCACAGGCATCCTACACAACTTTATGAGGTATTCTTTGCTATATTAGCTTTTGCAATAGCAATACTTTTACTCAAAAGAAGAACAAGACCAGGGCTTACAACAAGCCTCTTTATATTTATATATAGCATTGGAAGATTAATATCCTTCTTTTTTAGGGATTTTCCTATTGCAACTAGCTTTTCAAATATTATTAGGGGACCCATAATGTATGGGGGCATTATTATCTTATGTGTTGGATTTATTAGCTATAGGCTCTTCCTCCGTAAACAAGAAAACTAGGGTAGATTAATCTACCCTAGTTTTCTTGTTTTGGGGTTACTTATTTGATTACTATGGGTATATACCAGAAGAAAAAAGTAATGTTTTGGGGGCTTTTATGAAAAAGTATAAATATTTAATAATTTTAGTCATCCTTGGAGCAATAGGTGCAGGTGCTTATCTTTTTCTTAATAAGGAAGAGGTAATGAGTGTAAGTGCTATGGAAAGCTATAAAGGAAGCATTAAAAAGACCATTGAAATATCAGGCCTTATAGAATCAGATAATATAGAAATTATACCTCTTGAGCCAAATTGGGATGTTGTAAAAACTTATGTATCAGAAAATGATTATGTAGAAGCAAATCAAATATTGGTGGAATTTGATACAGATGACATCAATTTATCCATTAGAAAAGCTAAGGTAAGCATAGAAGATTTAAATGCCAAGATAAACGCCCTATACAGTGACCAAAACAGTAAGCTCTTATTGGACAATGCATTGAATAGGACCAATGAGGAATATCTATCAGCCCAAAGGGATTTGGAAATTGCTACTGAGGATTTAAGTAAGGCTGAAATGCTTTACAGTATAGGCGGAATTTCTAAGGCTGAATTGGATAAGCAGAAGGAATTGGTAGACAAGCTGACTTCTAATTTGAGTAAAGCAGACCTAAGTTTAAAGGATGCTACTGTAAATCAGAATAAAAATGAAGTTGATAAAAATCAAAATATCGCTTCCCTAAAAAGACAAATTAAGGCCTTGAATTTGGATATCGAAGGCTTCAATTCCATGCTAAGGGATTCTAAGCTTTACTCATCTATAGGTGGTTATCTGACTGAATTTCCTTTGGAAAATTCCGATAAAACCACAGCAGGTCAGACTATCAAAATTTATGGCAATGATTCCTACGAACTAGTTGCACAAGTATCTCAACAAGATGCTGTTTTAATTAAGGAAGGTCAAAAGGGGATTGTAACCATTGATGGTCTGAACAAAGAATATGAGGGACAGGTTAAAATTATCTCTAGAGTGGCTGCTGCAGACAATAGCGGACTTGACCCTAAGGTTGAGATTCGAATTGAGATATTTAATCCGGATGAGTCCATTGTCTTTGGTTATGAGGGGAAGGCATATATAGTGTTGGAAAAAAAGGATAATGCTCTTATAGTCAGAAACGAGGCGGTAAAAAAAGAAAATGGCAAAGAATTTGTGTTTACCGTTGACCAAGGAATTGCAAAAAAGCTTGTTGTTGAAACCGGTATAACAGACGGATACTTTATTGATATTGTAAGCGGTATTAGTGAAGATAGTACAATTATTCTCAATCCGCCGGCAGACCTAATTGAAGGCATGGCTGTAGAGGCAGTAGAGTAAGGAGATTAGATATGGACTATAAGAATGCTTTATTAGAGTCGTTAGAGGAAGAGAATAAGGATAAATCAGTACAGTATGCTATAAAGGCATTGAATGAGGGACAGGTAACTATACCATTTTTGTATGAGAAGATATTGAGGCCATTCCTAAATAGTATTGATAAGTGCAAGGATGATAACTGTATTTTGAAGGAGCATATAAGAACTTCCATAGTCAGGACTATTATAGAATGCGTATATCCTTTTGTAATAGAGCAAAAACAAAAGGTGGTTCCTAGTTCTTTAAAGGTATTATTGGCCTGTCCGGAAAGGGAATATCATGAAATTGGATTATTAATGATGGATAACTTCTTTAGCTTAAACGGTTATGAAACTATATTTATTGGGGCAAATACCCCAAAGGAACAGGTTCTAAGAGCAGTGATAATGACAGAGCCCGATTATTTAGCCATAAGTGTCACCGATTATTATCTTTTGTTCGAGGCTAAAAATATGATACAAAAAATAAGAAGCATTTCAAAACCCATAATGGTAATAGTCGGAGGCAATGGCTTTAAAGCCAATAAAGAACTGATAAAGGAAATTGGGGGAGATGTTTATCTTGAGACTTTTGAGGATATTGTGAATTTAAGAAAGGGTGATACAAATGAGATTAGCCTTTGATATTGCCCTTAGATTTTTAAAATCGGGAAAAGGACAGACCATATTAATAGCCCTTGGAATTTCTGTTGGAGTTGCAGTTCAAATATTTATCGGATCTTTGATTCAAGGGCTTCAAATAAGTTTAATCGATACCACCATAGGAAGCTCTTCTCATATTACAATTACATCTGAAAATGATAGTAAAACTATTAAAGACTGGGAAAGAACTATGTATGAATCAGAAATATCCAGTCCTAATATTACCTATATTTCACCCTCTATAGATGGACCGGCATCGATTAATTATGATAATGAAAGTGCTTCAGTCCTCATTAGGGGTTTTCTTTTAGAGGATGGGGATAAGATTTATAAGTTTAAGGACAATCTCTATGAAGGCAGGTTTCCTGCTAAGACAGGAGAAGCTATGATAGGAAGAGACCTTGCCATAAAATCTAATACAAGAGTTGGTGATGATGTTTCTTTGATTACTAACAGTGGAAGGGTATATAGAATCAAAATTACAGGATTATTTGATCTTGGAGTATCCTCAGTTAATGATTCATGGATTGTGACTGATTTAGAGACTGCAGGGGACATTCTTTCCATAGATGGTATTAGCTCTGTGGAAATGCAGGTAGATGAAGTGTTTGATGCAGATATTATAGCTAAGGATGTTCAATATACAGTATCAGGTGAAGATTTAAAAGTTGACAATTGGAAGGACTTAAACGCATCCCTACTAAGTGGTTTAAATGGTCAGAGCGTATCTTCTTATATGATTCAGGTGTTTGTATTAGTATCGGTCTTATTGGGAATATCCAGTGTACTAGCAATTTCTGTAGTACAAAGGTCAAGGCAGATTGGAATTCTTAAAGCCATGGGGATTAAGGATAAGGATGCCAGCTTGATATTTGTATTTCAGGGTTTGATGCTTGGGGTATTAGGAGCTATATTGGGTGTAGGATTGGGAATAGGCTTGCTTAAAATATTTACTAGCTTTGCCCTTAATCCGGATGGTAAACCGGTTGCGCCTATCTATTTAAATGGTGGTTTTGTAGGCCTATCAGGACTCTTTGCTGTTTTAACTTCATCAATTGCATCATTAATACCTGCTAGAATAACATCTAGACTTAATCCGATAGAGGTAATTAAAAATGGGTAATATAGTTGAACTTAAAAATATAAATAAGATTTTTGGCGAAAAAATCCAGACCCAGGTTCTTTTTGATATAAACATTGCCTTTGAGGAAAACAGCTTTAACTCCATCATAGGGGAGTCGGGAAGTGGAAAGTCTACCATGCTTAATATAATGGGTACCTTGGATAAGCCAACTTCTGGTGAAGTTTATATTGGGGGAAAGAGGACCGATACCCTAAATAAGGAAGACCTGGCTGTTCTAAGAAACCAAATCATTGGTTTTATTTTTCAGTTTCATTATCTTTTACCAGAGTTTACAGCCAAGGAAAATGTTCTCATGCCCTATAGGATTAAGAACTATAGGGTACCTAGAGAGATTGATCAGTGGGCAGATGAGCTCTTAAACTTTGTTGGTCTATCTAAGGTTGCTAACAACAAGGCAACCGATATGTCCGGAGGCCAACAGCAGAGGGCAGCCATAGCCAGGGCCTTAATAAACAAGCCTAGGCTTATTCTTGCGGATGAACCTACGGGGAATCTGGATTCTGAAACAACTGAAAATGTATACTCTATACTAAGGAATATAAATGAAGACTTTAATACTACCTTCATAATAATCACCCATGATCAGAGAATAGCTGAAAAAACCGATAGAATAGTTGAAGTTAAGGATGGAAAAATCAATTTAGATGTGAGAAAAGCTGAAAAATACTGAAAAATATTGACATAAATTTTTTATGGGTGTACAATTAATGCAATAAATGAATACCATATGCACTTTAAAAGAAAGCAATGGCTTTCAAAGCAGGATGAATCTTATAAACCGCTACTTTGGGGCGGTTTATAAACTTTTTTAGTAAAAAAGTATAGGAGGTAAGAGAATGGATAAAAAGATCAACAAATTAAATAACCAGGATAACTTGACAATATTAATCTTTGTAAGCGTACTCTTGGTCTTAGTTTTATTTGTAATGTTTCAGGTTTATACTATTGCACCTGACTATTTTACAAAATTGGCAATAATAATCACCGGAATTGTTATTTGTGCATTTGGATTATCATCGGCTCTAGCTGTGTTAATGCATATAAAGAAAAATAAAAAAGACATATATACAGCAGAACTTTAGTCATCAAATAAAAAGGAGGTGGGATTTGGATGAAAAAATCGGATAAGAAAAATCTGTTTATGGAAGTATTTGATTCCTTATTTATAATGATTTTGTGTTTTGCAACTCTCTTAAGCGCTATGTTAATTAAGGGAAGTGGTGAAGGTGGTATTGATTACACCTTAAATGTGGGTTCTTTAGTTATTACTGCTGCAGTTTTATTGGTATATTTATTGTTTGTTGCCAAACAGTCGGATAAGGGTCTTAAAACCATGATTTCAAAACTATTTGATAAAGAAAGCATGAGGTGATCTATATGAGTTTTTGGAGTGTTATGAACTATGTTGTTTGGGTCTTGTGTTTTATTTTAGCTGGATTTCTTATAAGTGATTTTATTAAGGTTGAATTAGAAAGAAAGAACAAGAAAAAATAATGATTGGGGAGGTTATTTATTGTGGGAAATTCAAATGAGTCTCATTCATTAAACGTACTGGGTCCCTTACATATATGGGCTTTAGGTGTTGGAATCGTCCTTGTAGGACAATTTATGGGATGGAATTTTACTATTGTTAAAGGTGGTTCTTTAGGGGCTATTTTAGCATGCTGGATAATTGGAGTAATGTACATATCTTTGATTATGATAAATACTGAAATGGGAGCAGTTATTCCTGCTGCCGGAGGTCAGTACGGAATGGCAAAGCATTTTCTTGGACCCTTGGCTGCATTTAATATCGGATTAATGATGGTTTTTCAATATGTAATGCTAGAAGCTGCAGATGCATTGGTTATCGGAGAAATTTTAGCTACCTTACACCCCGATATTCAGCCATTGCCATATATTATTTTTAGTTTGCTCTTGTTAACTTTTTTAAATTACAGGGGACTTCATTCAACATTGAATTTAAATATTGTCTTAACAGCTATATCATTTGCTGCCATAATCATACTCTTATTCAGCACGAAATTTTATTCACCAACAAAGAGTATGATTGACCTAGGCAAGATGACTAATGGCCTTCCTTATGGTTGGATAGGTATATTAGGGGCTTTGCAGTTTGGTTGCTGGTTTTATTTAGGTATAGAAGGAACAGCCCTTGCTGCTGATGAATGCAAATCAAAGGAAAGAGCCTTGCCTGTAGGTGCAATAGCTGGAATTTTTACTTTGATAATTGGTGCAACCATAACTTGGTATGTATCTTCAGGTTTAGTCCCGGCAGATGAATTATCAACATCAGTTTATCCTCTTTTCGATGCTGCAAAGGCAACTAAAATAATGCCTGTAATATATATTTTATTTATAGGAACAGTATTATCATGCCTTGCCAGTGCTAATGGCTGTATAGCTGATGCCAGCAGAGCTTGGGCTTCTATGGCCGAAGATACATTGATACCTGAAGTCTTCGGTGTTCTTCATCCCAAATACAAGACTCCATACAGGGCTATATTATTCTTGTTTCCAATATCATTAGCTTTTGGTTTTACGGGCTTACTCGATGAAGTTATTACATTTTCTATAATTTCAGCCCTTTTAGCTTATGTATTAACTGCAATCATGATGATTAAATTTAGAAAAATGTACCCAATAAACTATATTGACAGAGGGTATGTATCTCCATGGCATCCTATACCTTCAGTGATTGTTTTGCTTCTTTCCCTGGCAACTATTGGAGGTATGTATTTTGGGTATAATATAAACATAATCTCTGCAATTGTATTTTATCTTTTGGCATCAGTATGGTTTGTAATGCATAGATCAAAGTACTTAGATTATAAATCATTTATAAGTGTTGAAGACTCAAATTGGCCAAGGCCTAAAGGCTATTAAAGCCTCAATAAAAACACCCTATTTTCATGATGTTACAAAATAGGGTGTTTTTTGTATAAAGTCGCTTTCAAGGAGACCTTTTTATTTCCGGGAAATGTTATCCTTTAATTACAAAACACTTAGTAATAAGAAATAGTTTAGAATTAAATAAAAAGGGTATTAATTGTGAATAATTTATTTTGACGGAGGTTTTTATGTATAAAAATGAATTCAATCAAAAAAGATGGCTTTATCTTGCAGTTGGGACGATTATGCTTATGTTCTTGGGACTAATATATGCATGGTCTATTTTTGCGGGTCCATTTAAGGAAATATATCCTAGTTGGACTAGGTCTAATCTGTCTTTGACATTTACAATTTCAATAATATTTTTCTGTTTTGGCGGATTTTTAAGTGGTAAATTAATCACAAGAGTAAAAAGCAAATATGTCATACTACTAGCGGGTGTTTTGCTATTTATCGGGTTTTTCAGTCTATCTAGGCTAAACCCATTAAAGCAAGAAGTAAGTTTGAAATTATTATATTTATTTTATGGTGTTCTCTGTGGAAGTGGTGTTGGTATAGGATATAATTCCATTATTGGAAGCGTAAACAAGTGGTTTCTAGATAAGGTAGGATTTTCATCAGGTGTATTATTGATGGGATTTGGCTTTGGGGGTATGATACTGGGAAGTATAGTAAATCTTTTAATCAAAAATATAGGTTTGATGAATACTTTTTTGCTAGTGGCTATAGCAATTTTTACAGTATTATTATTAGGCTCATTGATACTGAGAGTTCCTGGAAGTAATGACCTTCAAAATTATATAAAAAACATGGATACAAGTACAGCAAGGCATGTAAATAAGGATTATACGCCTGGACAAATGGCAAAAACCAATGTATTCTGGTTTTTTCTCTTCTGGGCTATATTGGTAAGTTCATCAGGTTTATTGGTTATTAACAGTGCTGCTTTAATAGCTACATCATTTGGAGCACCTGCAGTTCTTGGACTAATGGTTTCGGTATTCAATGGTTTAGGCAGAGTATTCTTTGGTCAGCTCTTTGACAGGGTCGGATTTTTTAAATCTATGATAATTAACAATATTTTATTGATACTTGCGGGAACATCTTTATTATTAGGTGCTTTTAGCAACAATATATTTCTAATCTTTCTTGGCATGTTGGCTGTGGGAGCCTGTTATGGCGGATGTCCTTCTATTGCATCCTCGATAATCCATACTTTCTATGGAGCGAAAAATTATTCTGTTAATTTCAGCTTAGCTAACTTTTCATTGATACCGGCAGCTATTATCGGACCAATGATTGCAACTGCATTATATGATAAATTTGGTGGCAGCTATTCACCTAATTTTATTATGATTATTCTTTTTGGCTCTGTAGCATTATTTTTTTCATTTGCATTAAACAAAAACAGTAGGAAGTAGGAAAGTAGTTCCGGAATATTGATGGTTTTTATCTTTTATTTTATTTTTCACCAAGATAAATAATTTACGAGGAGTTGTTTAAATGAGAAAGGCTAAAATTTTCAAGTTAGTATCTTTAGTATTATGTTTATCATTTATACTTGCAGCTTGTGGTCAAGGAGGCAACGATACTAAAGAACAGCCACCGACTAATGAAGAAACTGGGGCAAAAGAAACTAAGTATAAGGATACAATCACAGTAGCTATGACTGCCCAACCGCCTACATTAGACGCATCATTGACACAATCACAAGTTACTTTTGGCGTAGCCGGAAATATCTTTGAGCAGCTATATACCATGAATGCAGAATATATACCGACTCCTGAGTTAGCAGAATCCGCAGAAATAAGTGAAGATAAATTAGAATATGTATTTACCTTGAGACAGGGCGTTAAATTCCATAATGGCAAGGAAATGACAGCTGATGACGTAGTAACATCTATGAACCGTTGGCTTAATGTAAATGGAAGAGCAAAAGCCCTATTAGAAGGTGCTAATTTCGAAAAAATTGATGATTATACAGTTAAACTTAAGGTAACTAGAGCAACAAGTGATGTATTGACTATTTTATCGACACGTTCTTTATTCCCAACCATAATGCCTAGAGAAGTAATTGAAGCAGCTTCGCCTGAAGGGGTAAAAGAGTATATTGGGACAGGCCCTTATAAATTACAAGAATGGAAACAAGACCAATATATACATCTTGTTAAATTTGATGATTATTCACCTGTAGATTCTGAAGCAAGTGGATTTTCAGGTAAAAAAGAAGCTCTAACAGAAAATATTTACTTCTATTTCGTAACTGATCATGCAACGCGTATTGCAGGAATAAAGACCGGAGAATATGATGTGGTGGAAAATATACCTTTAGAAAACTATGAGGAACTTTCAACAGAGGAAGGAGTAACTCTTTATTCCAAGCCAAGTGGTTCCCTAAATGCTTTCTTTAACACTACAGAAGGACTGCTTGCGGACGTAAAAATCAGACAGGCAATAATGGCTGCTATAGATGCCAATGAGGTTATGCTTGTTAGTTATGCAAGCCCAGAGCATTTTACCCTTGATCCGGGATATATGAATATAAACCAACCACAATGGGCTGTAAAAGCCGGAGAGGAATATTATAATCAAGCCAATCCTGAAAAAGCTAAACAATTATTAGAAGAGGCAGGCTATAATGGTGAAACTGTTACCCTTCTGACTACAAAGGATTATCAGGAAATGTATGCTGCAACTATTGCAATACAAGAGCAACTTCGCCAGGTAGGCATAAATGCAGAAGTATCAAATTTCGATTTCCCAACATTTATGGAAACTAAAAAGGATAGAAGCAAATGGGATATTTTTATTACAAGTAACGGATACAACGTTATACCACCTCAAATCCTTGCGGTTAATCCGGATTGGGCAGGTTTTTCGGCACCTGAAGTTAAAACCTATCTTGATGCTATAAGAGGAGCATCAAGTGATGAAGAAGCACAGAAACAATGGGCTAATCTTCAACAGTTTATGTATGAATATGGTTCATCAACAGCTTTAGGTCATTACAACGCATCTATGGCTACTACTGATAAAGTAGAAGGCTTTGTATTCTTTGACCAACCGATTTATTGGAATGCAAAAGTTGCACAATAACGAGGTGTAGATTTCCTAAACACCACCTCGTTTCAGTGGTGTAGGGCAAAGAAAATACCGTCATTTAATGGCGGTATTTTCTCACTTAAAATTGAGAATTATTTAATGGGGGATTATTTTGTTAGAGTATCTATTTAAACGGCTATTATCATTGATTCCCGTTTTATTCATAGTTTCTATTGCAATATTTTTGATTATCCATATTACTCCGGGGGACCCGGCTTCTACAATATTGGGTTTAGAGGCAACTCAACAGGAGATTGATGAACTAAATGAATTAATGGGATTTAACGATCCTATCCATATTCAGTATACAAACTGGATAAAAGATGTGCTAAAGGGGGACTTAGGGGACTCTATATTTATGAGGCAACCGGTTATTCAAGCTATAATAGAGCATTTTCCTCCTACCTTGAGTTTGGCTATTATTGCCCAAATCATAGCTATAATTTTGGCCATACCTTTTGGAATTCTTGCTGCCTATAAAAGGGGTTCAGTGATTGATACAGCTCTAATGAGTGTTTCTCTACTTGGAATGGCCATTCCGGGTTTTTTATTAGGTCTTTTTCTTATGCTGTTTTTTAGCGTAAAACTAGAGCTGTTGCCGGTTGCGGGATATAAGCCTTTGAGTATGGGTTTATGGACTCATTTTAGATACTTAATACTTCCGAGTATTGCTTTGGGAACAGTTCAAGCTGCTCTTATTACTAGAATGACAAGGTCTTCAATGTTGGATGTATTATACCTTAACTATATTAAAACTGCTCGTTCTAAAGGAATTAAAGAAATCAAAGTTCTATTGAAGCATGCTCTAAAAAATGCAGCTTTGCCAATTATAACTATTATTGGGCAGAGCTTTGGATCTTTAGTTACAGGAGCAGTTGTAATTGAATCCCTCTTTAATATTCCGGGAATTGGTCAATTGATTATGAACTCTATAGTTAGAAGGGATATTGCTGTAATACAAGGTGTTGTTCTCTTTGTTACTCTGATATATGTCATTGTAAACTTAATAGTAGATCTTTTATATGGTGTATTTAATCCTAGAATTCGCCTTGATGGAAAGTAGAGAAAGGAGTAAGTCATGACAGAAACTCAAAAGGTGCAAGATATAGAAAGCATCCGTGTCAAATATTTGAAAGAACAACGTAGCTTAAGGCTACGAAATTTAAAATCTAATCGTGGCTTAATTATTGGATTTTCTATTATTTTAGGGCTTATAATAATTGCTATTTTTGCACCTATAATCACAGAATTTGATGCCTATCAAATGAAAGCTACCCAAAGATTGTTGCCTCCGGATAATGTTCATCTATTTGGAACAGACGAATTTGGTCG
>CAZTEN010000019.1:11248-14378 GCA_964612495.1 uncultured Tissierella sp.
AGGCTTCTTTGTATGCTTTCTTTCATCTTTCTTTGGCTTAATTATAGGGGTATATGCCAGTTTCTATAAGGTTCTGGATAATATTTTTATGAGAATCTGTGATGGTCTTATAGCTATTCCGGGTATTCTCTTGGCTATTGCACTGATGTCGGCTCTTGGAGCCTCTATATGGAATGTTATTATTGCTTTAACTATTGTATATACTCCAAGTATTGCTAGGATAGTTAGGTCAGGCGCTCTTGTTGTAAAAGAGCAGGCATTTATTGAGGCTGAATATGTTCAAGGAGCAGGAGATTTTCGAATTATTTGGTTAAATATTGTTCCCAATATATTGTCCCCCCTATTAGTTCAGGCTACATATGTATTCTCAAGTGCAATATTATCTGAAGCAGCATTAAGTTTTCTTGGGGCAGGAATACCTGAGCCGGATTCAAGCTGGGGGAATATTCTGCAGGCAAGTAAGCTGGTTATAAATAAAGCATGGTGGATGACAGTATATCCAGGTGTTTTGCTTATCTTATCAGTGCTTGGCTTAAATTTAATGGGAGATGGGCTAAGGGATTTCTTGGATCCAAGGACTAAAAACTATGGTAAGAGAAAATAACCAGGTCAAGATGTAAGTAGCATTTGAATGGAGATGAATAAGTGGATAATAATATTTTGCTCAAAATAGAAGATTTAAAAGTTCATTTTTTAACAGATAGAGGCAAGGTGACCGCTGTAGATGGAGTAAGCTTCTCGATTGCTCCAAAGGAGATAATTGGTATAGTAGGTGAATCTGGATGTGGAAAGAGCGTAATGGTTCAAAGTATACTACGACTCTTAGAGCATACAGATCCGGTGAAATATAGCGGACAAATATTATATGATAATAAGAATATTTTAGAAGCACCTCTATCGGACATAAGAAAGATTAGGGGCAACGACATCTCTATAATATTCCAAGATCCGCAGAACTCACTTAATCCCGTTTATACTGTAGGAAATCAAATTGACGAAGTCCAAATACTTCACAAAAAAGTATCTGAAGCTGAAGCCAGAAAAAGATCTATAGGGCTTTTACACTTGACGGGTATAAAAGACCCAAAACAATGTGTAAAACAATATCCCTTTGAGTTATCGGGCGGTATGCAACAAAGAGCTATGATTGCCATGGCTCTAGCCTGTGAACCGAAGCTTCTCATTGCTGATGAGCCTACTACTGCTTTAGATGTTACTATTCAAGCACAGATATTGGATTTAATAGTTGAAATAAATGAAAGGATGGGTATGGCAGTTCTTTTTATAACTCATGACCTAGGTGTTGTTTCTGAAATATGTACTAGTGTTAAAGTTATGTATTTAGGTCAAATAGTTGAAGAGACCACAACGGACATGCTTTTTGAAAGACCACTTCATCCATACACTCAAGGACTAATAAAATCTATACCAAGGTTTGATGGAAGCAGGAAAGATAAGCTTAATGTAATCGAAGGCGTAGTTCCTTCTTTATATGATGTTCCAAAGGGGTGCAGGTTCTCTACCAGATGTCCATATGCAGATGAAAAGTGTATATTGGAAGAGCCTCCTTTAATGGAGACTGATGATATAAATCATAGAGTGAAGTGTTGGTATTATAAAGAGGTAGAACTAGATTCCCGAGTTGAAGAGGAAGGTGAAAAACCGAATGTCTAAGCCTATTCTTGAGCTTATTGATATAAATAAAAAATTTCCCGTATACGGCTCATTTAAAATCCTTGGACCAAAATCCTATGTAAATGCTGCTTCTAATGTATCTCTAAAATTATATGAAGGAGAGACATATGGTCTTGTTGGTGAGTCAGGCTCAGGTAAGACTACTACGGGACGAATTATCCTAGGATTAACAAAAGCTGATTCGGGTCAAGTTATCTATAAAGGTAAGAATTTACTCAATCTTTCAAGAAGAGAATTTCGTCTCTATCGAAAGGATATTCAGCTGGTCTTTCAGGATCCATTTTCATCCTTGAATCCAAGAAAGAGGATAGGAGACATTCTAGAAGAGCCTTTAATAATACATGATATGGGAAACAAGAAGGAGAGGCAGGATCAGGTGTTTAAAATGCTGGAAACCGTCGGACTTCAAGCAGAGCATTATTTCAGGTTTCCACATGAATTTTCCGGGGGACAGAGACAGAGATTAGGTCTGGCAAGGGCTTTAATAATAAAACCCAAAATTGTGGTGTGTGACGAGCCTGTTTCAGCTTTGGATGTATCTATCCAAGCACAAATATTGAACCTTCTTAAAGATTTGCAAAAAGACCTGAAACTTACTCTATTATTTATTACCCATGATATAAGTGTGGTTCGTCATGTTTCAAATCGTATAGGAATAATGTATCTAGGTAAAATCTTAGAGGAAGCTGGTACAGATGATTTGTTTAACAATCAACTTCATCCGTATACCCGTGCTTTGTTTTCAGCTGTTCCTGATTTCACTAAGAGGTATAAAAATAGAGACATTAAAATATCGGGTGAGATTCCAAAGCTTTCAGAGGATTTTAAGGGGTGCGTTTTTTATGCCAGATGTCCTTTTGCCAAGGATAAGTGTAAAAATGAAGTACCCTTAACAGAGGAAAAGCAAGAGGAACACTATGTTTCATGCCATTATGTCGAGAGGTTGAAGGAGAGATAATATGACAATTGTTAAATTCTATGATGGAGAAAATGAAATTCATAATGATTTAGGTTTGCAGGCACATGGAAGCTTTAAAGCAGGTAATGAAGGACTTAATCCTAAGGAATTATTAGAATCATCTATTGGTTTATGTATCTCTATAGTTATGAAAAATATTCTTGAACGAGACAATCTTATAACCGATGATACTCATTTCAATATAGATGTAAGAGCCCTCAAGGATGAAAAGGGAGCAAATAGATTTAGTAATTTTATTGTATAAAATCATTTGCTCTTGAATTGTTAAAAAGGGAATTAAATTTGAAGTTTGTAATATAAAACCAATGTTTTCTAAACGCATTTTTGATTTTTCTTTAATCCCCAATTCACTAAAAGGCTTCCCATTCAATAAAACTTTCCCTGTTGTTGGCTTTTGTAAACCACCTAAAATTGTCAAGAATGTTGATTTGCCAGACCCTGAAGGTCCTATGATTC
>CAZTEN010000020.1:0-14274 GCA_964612495.1 uncultured Tissierella sp.
TTGACGCTAGTGGATATTCTGTAAATGCAGTTGAAGCAGTTAGTCTTGCTAAAGTAGTAGTTGGTATGGGTATACCTGCATAAAAAGGAGGAGATATTTTTGAATTCAAAAGATAGGTTGCTTAATACACTTAAAGGCAATTCAGTGGATAGGATACCATGTGTTTGTCCAGGTGGCATGATGAATATGGTTATTACTGAATTGATGCATAAGACAGGGATTATGTGGCCGGATGCTCATTTAGATGGTCAAAAGATGGCAGATTTAGCTGCCGGTGTTTACGAATACGGAATGTTTGAAAACTATGGGGTTCCTTTCTGTATGACCATAGAAGTAGAAAGTAAGGGAAGAGCTAAGGTAACAGTAGATGCTGTCAAGCTATTAAAGGAAAAAGATGATGGAGTTCCTATAATAGGAAACCTCTCAGGCCCTATTAGCGTTGCTTCTTCAATTATGGACCCGGTTAAGTATTATAAGGAATTAAGAAGAAATAAAGAATATGCCCATGAATTTATGGAATTTGTTACAAATCAAATTATTGAATTTGGACAAGCTCAAATTAAGGCAGGGGCAGATCTTATAGCCATATCTGACCCTAGTGGTACAGGAGAAATACTGGGACCGAAATATTTCGAAGAGTATGCTGTTGAATATCTAAATAAATTAATAGATGGACTTAGAGAAGTTGACCAGACCATTCCTGTAATTGTACATATATGTGGTCAAATGCATAGTGTTTATGAAGAACTTAAACAACTAAAAGCGGATGCTTTTTCTTTCGATGCTATTGTAGGTATAAAGGATGTAAGAGAACACTTAGGTCAAGATAAAATTTTAATGGGGAATGTAAGCTCCTTTGCTCTTGAAACTTCTAATCCGAAAAAAATTCAGATTATGGCCCAAAGTGCTATTAATAATGGTGTAAATATTCTTTCACCGGCATGTGGACTTGGAACCCAATCTTCAATGGAAAATATCAAAGCCTTGTTAGAAACAGTAAAGAATCAAGGATAGAAGGAGCAAAAGATGACGGTAAAAATAGATATTATTTCTGGCTTCCTGGGAGCTGGAAAAACAACCATGATTAAAAAGTTATTATCAGAAGAGGCTCTAGGGGATGGACTTGCCATAATTGAAAATGAATTTGGAGATATAAATATAGATGGGGCTCGGCTAAAAGAGGCGGGAGTTGAAATAAAATCCATGTCATCAGGCTGCATCTGCTGTACTCTTTCCGGAGATTTTCAAAAGGCTATTAAAGACCTGATAGAAGAATATAAGCCAAAAAGGATTATAATTGAACCAACGGGTGTAGGTATGCTGTCGGATATAATTTCGGCAGTTAATAAAACCAAAGAAAGAGAAGAACTTGAATTAAATATGGCTATGACCATTGTAGACGTATTGGAATTTGAAGACTATATAGAAGTCTTTGGTAAGTTTTTTGCAAATCAAATCATAAATGCAAATGTAATAGCTTTAAGCAAGGCTCAGTTAACGGATGAAAACAGGGTTAATGATGTAATAAATTCCATAAGAAAATTGAATCCTCATGCAAATATTATAGCAACATCTTGGGACCAATTGAAGGCAAGTGATATTTTAGAAATTGGAGAGCTTAATCATGCTCACAATCACAATCACAATGACCATTGCCACGGTCATTGTGATTGCAACGGCCACTGCCATGACCATGACCACGACCACGATAATGAGGATGCTGATGCTCAATTTGACTATAGCTCCTTTGAAACCATGAAGAGATATAAAAAGGAAGACCTAGAGTCAATTCTAAAGTCTCTTAATGATTCAAGCTATGGTAAAGTTTTGCGTGCTAAAGGATCTCTTTTAGACACTGATAAGAAATGGATTGATTTTGACTTTACACCAAGTAGGTTTGACATAGTAGAAGGAAATGTAAAAGCAATAGGCCAGGTTACAGTTATTGGAAATGAATTGGATAAGGATTCAATAAAGGGCTTGTTTAACTAAATATTAGACAGCATTGAAAGGAAAGTTTGTATGCCAAAAGTAAGTTTTGTTAATGAAAATATAAGCGTTGAAGTCGATAAGAATACAATTCTATTAGATGCAATTAGGAAGGCAAATTTAAATATAGAAACTCCTTGTAATGGCTTAGGGGTATGCGGTAAGTGTAAGGTAATTGCCAGAGGTCTTCTCTCTGAACCAAAGTATCCTGAAACAAGGATGATAAATGAAGGAAAATTCGAAAGATTATCATGCATGGCGGAAGTTCTTGGGGATGTGGAAGTAGAGTTAATAGAAAAGAAGAAAGTATTAAAAACCATAAGTAAGGGTTATAGCATCGAGCTTCCACTAGATAGTCCTATTAAATTAGTGAGTCTTCCGGAAATTGATAAAGCAAGCTTTGTTCCTTATCTTGATTCTTTAGGCTACAAAGTAGACTCGCCAGAAATATACAGAAAAACTGCTTTTATAGAAAGAGGAAAGATTAAGGATATGTGGGGTGTGGTTTATGAGGATAAATTATTATTGGATATTACATCATTTAAACAGGATGTATTAGGCTTAGCAGTAGACATTGGAACAACGGGTCTATCCTTTTATTTAATAGATTTAACTACCGGAAAAACAGTTGGCTCTATGTCCTCTTTAAATCCTCAAACCCAATATGGTGGAGATGTTCTAACCAGAATCACCTACTGTATGGAGAATCCGGAAGGTGCACTAAAGCTTCAAAAGCTAATAATAGATGAAATAAACCATTCCATGGAAAAAATAATAGGTACTACATATACTATAGACAGTATTTATCATATCGTTATTGGAGCAAATACTACCATGTTACACCTACTATTAGGAGTAAATCCTGAATTGTTATCTCAAGCACCATATAGGTCAATATTTTTAACCTGCGAATATCTTAGAGCAAGAGATTTAACACTAGGAGGTAATCCAGAAGCCCTGTTGACCTTAATTCCATCAGCTTCATCCTATGTAGGAGGAGACGTAGTATCCGGCATTATGGCATCAGGCTTTAGGAACAATGAAAGTGCCTTATATATAGATATTGGTACCAATGGTGAACTTGCAGCCTTAAAGGATGGAAAGATTATATGTACATCTACGGCAGCAGGCCCTGCCTTAGAAGGTATGAATATTGAATGTGGATGTCGTGCAGAAGATGGGGCTATAGAGAAGTTTGATATGGATGAAGATTATAATATTGAGTATTCAACCATAGGAAATGAAAAAGCCAGAGGTATTTGTGGCAGTGGTCTTATAGATATTGTTGGAGCCTTAGTTAGAAGAGGTATAGTAAATAAAACTGGAAGATGGAACAAAAATATAAACCCCAAGATAGCTGATAGGCTAGTGGATAAGAAGTTCTATATAAGCAATGAAGTATATATTTCTCAAAAGGATATAAGACAAGTTCAACTAGCTAAAGCAGCTATTGCTGCTGGTGTGATAATGATGTTAGATGGGATAGGAACATCAATAGGAGAAATACCCCTAGTATATATTGCCGGTTCATTTGGATATCATATAGATCAAAAAAATATAATCGAAATAGGCTTAATCCCTAAGGGATTTGATGGAGAGATTAAATTTTTAGGAAATACATCCTTAGAAGGGGCAAGACTTGCCTTGACAAATAAAGCTTGCACTAAGGAAGTATATCGTATTAAGAAAGAGATGGAGGTTCTTGAATTGTCCCTTAAGGATAATTTCCAAGATATATTCGTAGCTGAGCTTAATTTTTAGAGGAGGTGCTAAAAGTGGGAGTAGAAAACATATTTAAGTGTAAGGGTAATGAAGTTGCAAATATACCGGACAGGATAATAGAAGAAGTCGGCGGAACCTATGAAGAAATAAATAAGGATGCAAATAAAATTGTTATGCTTTCGAAAGCATTAAAGGAAGAAGATAATAAAGGCTATTGTGTATTGCCATTTTGTCATACTGCCGAAGCTGAAGCTTTTGGTGCAAAAATAACCTATGATCACAAGTTTGGCAACAGAATTAAAGAACCTGTATTTAAGGATTTAAGTCAAATAGATGATTTGATAGATTTTGATTTAAAGAGTGGAAGAATTTCTGAAGTCTTAAAGGCTATTAGTATATTAAAAGCTGAAGGAGAAGATATAATCTTTGATATAACTGGACCTATAACTATAGCTACATCGGTAACCCCTAGTGAGGTCTTCTTTAAAGCTATAAGAAAAGATAAAGATAATGTAGCTAAACTATTACAAATTATAGAAGACAATACAGTAGCCTATATTTTAGAAGGAATAAAAAGAGGAGCAACTGTTATCTCACTTGCAGATCCTGCCGGTACTTTTGATATAGTTGGGCCAAAGATATATAGAGATTTCGGTGGACAAACTATGTACAATATTCTAAAAAGAATTGAAGGAGAATTGGGAGCTTCAGTAGTTCATCTTTGTGGAAAAACTTCTACTTCACTTAAAGAAATCGAGCTTTTAGAAACAGAAGAAATTAATGTAGATGGTGACAGATATATAGATATGATAAAAAATATAAAAAAAGAAAGACCTGAAATTAGCTTTATCGGTAACTGGTGCCTAAAGTTCCCCAATAAAAGAAAGAACATAATATCTTGTAAGCTGGTATGATGTATTTTGGTGTCGATTTTAAAGGAGGTTTTTTAATGGCAGTAATCCGAGAAATCTTGGAAAGATTTACAAATGCAAGAAGCAATGCTAAAGAGGAATTAGATAAATTAAAGTTAAGTGGGATAAAGATAGTTGGAACCTATTGTTCCTTTGCTCCTAGAGAAATTATCTTGGCTGCAGGGGCTGTACCCATAAGACTGGTTGATACTACTAGTCAATATGATAATGAAGGTGAGAAGGATATACCAAGAAATATGTGTACCATAGTTAAATCAAGTTATGGGGCAGCCATTTCCGGCAAATCACCATATTTTGATAAAGTAGATATAATTATTGGGGAGACAACCTGTGATGGAAAGAAAAAGATGTTCGAGTATCTAAGAAACATCAAGAACACCCATGTAATGCAAGTTCCTCAAAAGAGTGAGGGAGAAGACGAGTATTCCTTGTGGAAAAATGAAATCCTTAGATTAAAGGAATTATTAGAGAAGGAATTCAATGTAGAAATCACAGATGAGAAGATTAAAGAAGCCATAGTTAAAAAGAACAATGAAAGAAGGTCTCTAAAAAGACTATATAAATTATGGAGAACAAAGCCTTCTGAATTAAGCAGTAAGGATATACATAATGTATTATTTAATTTTGAGTATAGAATGGATAAAGAGAAAGCTCTTAAAGATGTAGAGGATTTAATTGAAATAATAGAAGATAGTAATGTAGAAGTAAAAGAAAACAATGCCCCAAAAATACTTTTAACCGGATGTCCTTTAGGAGAAAAGTTCCCTGTTATCATAGACCTTATTGAAGAAGCAGGTGGTAAATTATCATTTGTAGAGACCTGTGACTGGATGAAAGGCAATGAAGACTTAGTAGACGAAACTATCCCTTCAATAGATGCTTTAACTCAAAAATATCTTAAAGTAGCTTGTCCAACCATGACTCCTAATAAATATAGATATGAGAATATTTCAAAGTATATTGATGAAGAAAATATAGATGGAGTAATAAACCTAGACCTTCAAGCTTGTGTTCCTTATAATATTGAAAGCATACCTTTGAAGAGATTTGTTAATGAAAAAAAGGATGTTGAATATATAAATCTTGAAACTAATATGACAGCGGAAGAAGTTGGACAAGTTCGCACTAGAGTAGAAGCATTTATTGAAATGCTGTAATAGGAGGTAAGTATAATGGATTTCACACCTTTGTTAGAAGAATTTGCAGAAGCCAAACAAAATGGTTTCATAACTACTAAAGAATTGAAAGATAAAGGAAAAAAGGTAATAGGAGTATACTGTGGTTTTGCTCCATGGGAGATAATCACGGCTTCCGGAGCTGTGGCAGCTTGGTTATGTGGAACATCACCTGCAACTATCCCGGATGCAGAAGAGCACTTGCCGGCTAATCTATGCCCATTGATTAAGTCCTCTTATGGATTTGCGGTATCAGATAAATGCCCATATTTTCATTTCTCAGATATGCTAATAGGTGAGACAACTTGTGATGGTAAGAAAAAAGTCTATGAGCTTATGGGTGAAATGAAGCCTATGCATATAATGCATCTACCTCAAGACTTTTCAGCACCGGACTCATTCAATTACTATAGGTCTCAAATGGTCAGACTAAGAGATGCTATCTCTAAAGAATTGGATGTTGAAATCACTGAAGAGGATATAAAGAATCAAATAAGAATCAGAAATAAAGAGAGAATTGCTGTAAGAAACTTCTATGAAATTGGAAAACTTTCACCACCTCCAATCTGGGGGTATGATATGAGAAGGGTTATACAAGCTACCTTATATATCTCAGACAAGGAAGAGGAAATTAGAAGGGTAGAAGACCTTACGAGCTTAATATTAGAAGATTACGAGAAAAATGGAAGCCCAGTACCTGCCACTGCAAAGAGAATCCTTATTACAGGTTCACCTCTTGGGGAGGCAACTGAATATATAGTAAAGATAATTGAAGAAAATGGGGGAGTAGTAGTATGTTTTGATATGTGTTCTTCCCTAAAGGATAAAGACGAGCTAGTTGAGCTAGAAGGAGATCCCTTCGATGCATTAACAAAGAGATATTTTAAACACGGTTGTGCTTGTATGAGCCCAAATGACCATAGAATGGAAATGATATCAGAATATATTGATGAATATAAGATAGATGGTGTTGTAGATATTGTATTACAAGCCTGCCATACCTACAACATGGAAAGCAGCAGGGTAAAATCCACTGTTCAAGGAAAAGAAACACCTTTCTTACATCTAGAAACAGATTATTCAGAAGATGCCATAGGACAAATAACTACTAGAGTCCAAGCTTTCTTGGAGATGCTGTAGGGCCATATCTAAAATACTATGAAAAGAGGAATGAAAATGGATAATTTAAACAAACGCGAAATATTAAAAAACATACTTGAATTTAAAGAAACGCCCCATATTCCTGTTATGTTAAATACTACTTCTTTATCTCCGGCTTTATATAACTATGAAATCCCAGAAATTCTTATGGATCCTGAAAAGTTTGCAGAATGCTATATGGGGACTAGGGAAAAGTTTGGTTTTGATGGTTTATGTGCAGGCCTAAATATGGGAGTACTTATGGATATGGCTGGACATCTAGTAAATGATGAGGGAGTAATATCTGGAACCGGTGAAGAAACAATACATGGTTTAGAGGATTTGGATAAATTAAAGCCTTACGACCCGGAAAAAAGTATGTTGTTGCAAAATGTTTTAAAGACAATAAAGATTATGCGTAGAGAGCAGCCAAATGAGGCAATTTTTGTAATTGTTGAAAATCCTGCATCTACTGCAATCAAATTACTTGGCTCCCAAAGAGCTTATAGGTATATGGCTAAACAACCGGAAGTCTATATGAAAATAGTAGAGGCTATAGAAGGTGCTATGTATGCTGGAGTTGATAAACTATGTGAAGCGGGTGTAGATTTTATATGGAATCCAATGCCTAGTTTAAGCGGATTCTGCATTTCTAAAAAGCTATACGAGAAATGTTGTTGGGATAGCAATAAAAGATTTAATAAAAGAATTCACGATAACGGTACTAAGGTAATAATTCATACATGTGGAAAATATGATGACCGATTCGACTTGGTATTCCAAGAATATGGAGATGCATGGCACTTAGCTAATACAGAAACAAAAAAGGTAAAAGAAGAGTATGGGGATAAGATAGCTCTTATGGGAAATATTCCTAGTACATCTGTTTTCTTAGATGGAAGCCCTGAAGAAGTATATAAATATGCATATGAAGAATGTTTAATTGGGGGTAAGAACGGCGGATTTATATTAAGTGGAGACTGTGATATACCTCCATCAACACCTCATGAAAATATAAGACAAGTTATTCAAGCTGCCAAAGATGCAGAAAAAGTACTGTACAATAAATAATTGGGAAAAGGAGAAATTAAAAATGACAAAGGAAGAATTGTTAAAAAAATTATCTGATTGTGTAGTTGATATGGAAGAAGACCTTGTTATAGATGTTGCAAAGGAATATATTGAGGCTGGATTCGATCCACAGGAAGGGATTATGGACGGACTGGTAGATGGTATGAAACGTGCAAGTACTCTATTTGATGAGGAAGAATACTATATCCCTGAATTATTGAGTTGCTCTGATGCTATGAATGCAGGTATAGCTGAATTACAATCGCATATGTCTAAAGCTGCAAAAGGCCAATCTGCGGGAAAGGTAGTTTTGGCAGTTGTACATGGGGATACTCATGATATTGGTAAGGATTTATTGAGAATAATGCTTGAAACCAATGGATTTACAGTAATAGATATTGGTAGAGATGTACCAAGTGAAAAAATAGTTGATATTGCTGTAGAAGAAGGTGCCGACATTATCGCCTTATCTTCTCTAATGACTACAACAATGCCAAACATGAAACAAGTCATTGATATTACAGTAGATAGAGGAATCCGTAATAAGTTTAAGATTTTAGTAGGTGGAGCGCCTATATCCCAAAGATTTGCAGACAGCATTGGAGCAGACGGATATTCAAGCAATGCAATTGGTGGAGTAAACTTGGTTAAATCACTATTAGGTATTGCTTAGTGGAAGATAATAAGATATTTAGATGTGGCGGAAATGAAGGTGAATCTATATCTGAAAAAATATTAGAAAGTTTTAATATTTCTTTTGAAGGAATAAATAATAGTGGTCTCAATATGGCTTTGTTATCAAAAGAAATTAAAGAAAACAAAAATAGTGAATATTGTGTATTGCCATTTTGTAGTACAGTAGAGGCCGAATCCTTAGGGTCAACAGTAATATATAACCCAATGTTAGGAAATAGAATTGGGACCTACGCCATTGATGATAAAATCCAAATAGATGAACTAGCAAGAATAGATTTAAGCAAGGGAAGGATATCGGCGGTCTTGGAAGCTTTAAGTGTTTTAAAAGAAAAGGGAGAAAAAGTAACCCTAAATGTTACCGGTCCCATTTCTATAGCAACATCTATCATGGATAGTCATATCTTCTATAAACTAATCAGAAGAGATATAGAAAGGGCAAATAAGTTACTAAAGACTATCGAAGATAGCCTGGTAGACTATATTCTTGAAGGCGTAAAGAGGGGTGCAGATATAATATCCTTTGCAGACCCTACAGGGGGCATAGATATTTTGGGACCTAAGGTATATAGAGAAGTATCGGGAAAGTCCACCTATAATATCTTGAAAAGAGTCGAGGGTCGATTGGACCAGGCTATAATTCATCTTTGTGGTAAAACTTCTAGCTCTCTTGAAACAATAGGCCTTTTGTATAGTCAAAGGATAGAAATAGAAGGTAAGAACTATTATGAAATGATTAGGAATGTAAAAAATGAAAGAGAAGATATAAGCTTTTTAGGTCACTGGTGCATGAAAAATCAAAAAACGAATAATATAGTAGTTGGCTGTAAGCTGGTATAAAAGTGGGATAAGCCCACTTTTCTTTATTTCTTTAGCATCCCCTCTTGTCAAAAATCCAGAATGTAGGATTTAAAAATGATAAAATATATAAAAAAACTGAGAAATGATTATGTCATCAACCATGTAAATGCTGCAGATTTACCCCATTTTCAAAAGGCACCTATAGTTAGAAAGAGAATGGTTTTCTCCGGCAAAGTCCAAAATGTAGGTTTTAGACTGGAAGTCTTTGAACTAGCCAAAAGATTAGGATTAACTGGCTGGGTAATGAATAGGGAAGATAAAAGTGTGGAAGCAGAAATACAGGGTGAGGAAGAGAAACTAGTGTTTTTAGTTGAGTTTATGAAGGGTTTAAAAAGAGCTAGGGTGGCTCATGTAGAGATAGTTGACTTGGATCTAGTGGATGAGGATGAGGAATTTAGAATAGTTAGGTAGGCCCCTTGGAGTAGGTTCCAGGGGTTTTTTGTTTGGAATTAAGATGATTACAGACTGATAAATGTCGAAAAGTGTAGAAAGTTATTTTTAGAATTTTTAAAATAATTTTGAGAAATAGAAGGATTTATGGAAGAAGATGGAGAATAGTATAGGTAGTGATAACTGAAATTTAAAAAAAGAAAAAACCAATGAGAAAATCAAATACACTACATAGAACTCGAGGTGATTAGTTGGAAAATTATAAAGACCTTTTGGCACATTATGATAAAGAGGATTCTAGAAAAAAACAATTCTTAGTAGATCATCTATTTGATGTATCAAAGATAACTAAGAGAATAGGAAGTACAGTGGATATAAGTAGTTTATCTGAATTAATTGGGCTTCTTCACGATTTTGGCAAGTACAAGTATGAATTCCAACTATATATTAGAGGTGATTACAGAGGTACTGTGAATCACACTTCAGCTGGCGCAGTGTTATTAGATCATATTGAATCTAAAGCCAAAAGTAGAGCTAAAGATGAAGTGAATATAAGTCATAAAGTCTGGGCGCTTTATATGGAGATATTGCAGTATCCAATTTTATCCCATCATGGTCTTTATGATATTATTGATAACAATTAAGATTAGAGTATACTAATGATGCCACTGAGACGGAAAAGGCCATGGATTTTTTCGATTATTTAAATGGTGAATATATAAAGTTAAATAATAAGTCTATATATGATCTTTACTTTGAAGGGCTTATTGAATTTGAAGCTATTTATACGAAATTAAAGGATATGGCCAGAAAATTTAATGAGAAGATACATAAGAAAAAAGCACTACATTTTTATTATGGAGCTTTAGTAAGGCTTTTATTATCTATATTAAAAGAGGCAGATATTTATGATTCATCTAATTATTATAGAACAGATAGAGACAAAGTATATTCTATAGATGAATTAAGACTAATATGGTGGCAAATTGGTGAGTCAGTAGAAAATTTATATTCTGAGTTTGAAGATAAAAAGGAATCAGAACTAGATATTGTTAGAACAGAATTAGCCAATGAATTATACCAACAATCCCTTGAAAGTAAGAATGGTGCATATAAACTGGATATGCCAGTTGGAGCTGGAAAAACATTTGCAGCTCTTAGATATGCAATAGGAAACTGTAATAAGTTTAATAAATCAAGAGTTTTTTACTGTACAGCTTATCTATCTGTACTTGAACAAAATGCTTCAACTATTAAGAGTGTTGTGGGAGAAGAGTACGTCTTGGAGCACCATAGCAATATCATTGAAGACCGAGAGCTAGAAATAGATGAGAACGACCAAAATGATTATAAAGAATATGAATATTTAAAGGAAAGTTGGGAATCACCTGTTATTTTGACTACTTTAGTTCAGTTAACAAATACAATGTTTAAGGATAAGGCTTCAAATATTAGGAGGTTTTCAAAATTAATCAATTCAGTAATTATTATAGACGAAATCCAAAGTTTACCAAATATGGCCATATATAATTTCAACTTAATAACAAACTTTTTAGTGAATATAATGAACTGCAATATAGTGCATAGTACAGCCACCCCACCTAACCTTGATAATAAGCAAGCTCTTACATATCCTTGTTTTTATCAAGATAGATTAATGGAATCTACTATTGATAATAGTGGTAATGTAACAAAAAATTTATCAATATTTCATAGAGTTGATTATTATAGCTTGCTAGGTAAAGAGTTATATGTAGAGTTTGAAACTAAGGATATAGTCAATCATATAAAATCACAGATGTTTAATGAGAGTAGTGCTCTACTAGTATTAAATACTAAGAGGGCCGTCTCAAATATATATAATGAATTAATAATGGATACAGAATTAATTGACTCTGATTGTGAAATTATTTATTTAACAACTAATCAATGTGCAAAACATAGATTGGAAATAATTGAATACATGAAAGAAAGACTTAGAAAATTAAGGAACTCAGATAGTGATAGAAAGCTAATATGTGTTAGTACAAAGCTTGTTGAAGCTGGAGTGGATATAGATTTTGACTTGGTGTATAGGTCTTTAGCAGGTATAGATAGCATTGTACAATGTGGAGGACGTTGCAATAGAGAAGGAAAGAAATCCACGAAAGGAAAACTTTTTATATTTAAATATAGGGATGAAAACTTAACCTACCTTAAAGAAATACAAAAACAAAGAACAGCAGCGGAATCAGCATTAAGGGTACTTAAAGTCGGTGAAAGGAATGATAAACCTATTGATATTGAACAAGCCTGTAACTACTATTTTAACAAACTTTTTTCTAATGAAGAAGTAGAAGGAAGAATTTTAGAGTTTCCAATAGATAAAAATGATACTATCTTTGATTTGTTAACTACAAATCAAAGGGGTTTAGAAAATTATAAAATCAAACATAAGGAAGATGCTGAATTTACTTTGAGACATGGTTTCAAGACGGCCGGCAGAGAATTTGATTTGATTAAAGAAAACACCTTAAGTGTTATAGTCCAATATGAAAATGAACAACTAATCAATGAATTCTATGAAGCAGTTGAGGATAATAGATTCCATGACATAAAGGTCATTCTCAAAAGACTTCAACCATATACAATAAATATTCTTAGAAATAATGAATATGAGAACTATTTAATAAAAGAGCTAGATGGAGAGGTCTTTATTCTGAGAAAGGATGCATATAACAAAGAAGTGGGCATTACTAAAAGTGAACTACAATCATTAGTATTTTAGAAAGGAGGACCTATGAACAATTTTAAATCAAATCCATTTTATATGAGAGTATATGGGGACTATGCATTATTTACTGACCCAATGACAAAAGGTGGGGGAGAAAAATTCACCTATCAAGTGCCTAGCTATCAGGCTATTAAGGGAATAGTTGAAGCATGTTACTGGAAACCAACATTATATTATGTTATTGATTCGATTAAAATTATGAATCAAATAAAAACTGAAACAAAAGGTATACTATCTCCAATGAAGGATGGGAGCAAGGATCTGAATTATTACACCTACTTAAGAGATGTTGAATATCTGGTAAAATTTCATTTTAAATGGAGCGATAATCGATTAGATTTACCCAATGATAGGAATGAGAAGAAACATGAACAAATATTATTGAGGTCTATGAAGAGGGGTGGAAGGAGAGATGTTTTTTTAGGTACTAGAGAATGTATAGGACATATTGAAAGGATTAGAAAAGAAGATTATGAAAGGGCTAAAAGTCATTATGAAGGAGAAAGTATTTCCTTAGGAGTAATGTTTCATTCTTTTATATATCCGGATGAAGCTTACGATGATGAAACTGAAGGAGAATTAATGTCTAACTTTCACCCAATAGTAATGACAAACGGTGAAATAAAATTTGTAGAACCTAAAGATTGTAAAATTAAGCATTCATTGGGGAACTATTCGATTAAACATTTTAATGAATTCAATTTCATGAATGTAGATGAATTATTGGATATTTATGAAAAGGAAGGGGTGAAAGAGGATGACTTTAATGAATGCACTTCTTGAGACGTATGATTTTGCCCTTAGAAATAATTTAGTAGACAATCCTAAACTAAGTGTAGATGGTCAATCACTACTACCTGTATATCATTCAAATAGAAGTAGTAAAGGCGACGATATATTTGAGATAACAATTGATAGCAATAGCAATGCCATCAGTGGAAGATTCTTAGATAAGGATGAAATAATTGTATTTCCTATAACTGAAGATTCAATCAAGAGGTCAGGTAGTACAATAGCCCCCCATACTATAAGTGATGAATTGTCTTATTTATCAAGGGAGATAAATCCGGGAAAAAATGAAGTGTATATTACAGGAATTAAAGAACTATTAGATTATGAAAAGAGTCATAACTGTGAAAATTTTAAGATTATAGGAAAATATATAATTAAGAATTATATCTTTGATGATTTTTTGAAGCTCTACTTGGGAAATACAGAGTATCAGATTGATAATAATTTTGTCTTGAAATTTAATATTATCAGAGACAATGGTAAAATTGTGGGAAAATCATTGGATCTCAAAAAGATCTTTATTACATTTAAATTGGAAAAAGAACTTTTGGGTGATATTAGCTTAACTAGAGATGTGAATATTCACAACTTTTATATTGAATATGTTAAATCCAAAAATGAAGGGTCTGGAAACATGGAATATTGTGATATTACTGGTAACTTGGCTTACTGCGTAGAGAGGCATAGAGGTGTAATAGGAACAGCAAAACTTATTGGTGTGAGTAATAATAAGGAA
>CAZTEN010000021.1:0-14044 GCA_964612495.1 uncultured Tissierella sp.
TTTGATAGAAGCTTCTATTTTGGTGTAATGAATGACATTAAGATTAAGAAAGAACAACTAGAAAGGGATATTAAGGATATAAGCTCAATTGAAAAACAACTATTTGATGATAACATGATAATAATAAAATTCTTCCTTCATCAAAAGGAAAAAACTCAAGAGGAAAGAATTAAAATACTATCTAAAGACGAAAACAGGAGCTTTTTTATCACCGAAGCTGACTTGAACCAGAATAAAGACTATGTTGATTATTTAAATCATTTTGATAATATACTTCAAATGTCTAACTTTGACTATAGCCCTTGGCATATAATTCCAACTGAGGACCTTAAGTCTGCCTCTAAGTATGCCTTGGGTATAGCTATAGATTTGATTCAAAAGGGTATAGATATTTATCATTCAAGAAAAACACAGGGTGGAGGTAATAAGAGAAATTTTATAAGCCAGGATAAGGTAATTGAAAATTTGGATATGACTCAATATATTGAAGAAGAAATTTATGATAAGCAATTAGAAAGGCTTCAGGAGGAAGCCCAGGAGATAGCCTATAGATTATATACAAAAAGGATTCCTTGTGTCATAGCTTTTGAAGGAATGGATGCGGCTGGAAAGGGTGGAGCGATTCAAAGGTTAACAAGGCTTATTGACCCAAGAGGTCTACAGGTAATTCCTGTATCAGCACCTGATGAGACTGAAAAAAGATATCATTATCTATGGAGATTTTATAGGGATTTTCCTTCAAGGGGCAATATAACCATATTTGATAGAAGTTGGTATGGTAGGGTTTTAGTTGAGAGAATTCAAGGGTTTGCAACAACATATGAATGGGATAGGGCTTATGAGGAGATCAACCAGATGGAAAGACACCTCTATAATTTTGGTACTCTGGTTCTTAAATTTTTCATATGCATCGATAAGGATGAACAGTTAATTAGATTCCAAGATAGAGAAAGAGAAGCTGATAAATTGTATAAAATTACAGCTGAGGATTGGAGAAATAGGGATAAATGGGATCAATATATACTTGCAATGGATGAGATGCTCTTAAGAACGAATACTGATTATGCTCCTTGGATAATAGTAGAGGGGAATGATAAAAAATATGCGAGGCTTAAGGTTTTAAAGAGTTTTACGGAATATGGAAGGAGAATATTGGAAAGTTGACCCAAGTACCTGGGTTATTTAATAATTTGAAATAAAAAGAGTATGACCAAATCATAGTACTTCTAATGATTTGGTCATACTCTTTTTATTTATCTTAGAATCTATTTTTCACTAACTTTTATAAAATCTCTTGCTTGCATATACCATCTTAATTCAGCCTTGCTTTCTCCTATTTCAACATCTGGAAACTTAAAACATGCTGCAGACCCCTTTTTAAATGGTATAAAGATTCCTGAAAGTTCTTGACTCCATACCGATAAAAATGGCTGTTGACCAACTAGTATGGCTACTTCGCCCGGTTCAATCTCATTGAGTATATTTCTTATGTTGCGAATATTTCCCCCTGTTGCTAGGAAATCAAGGTATTGTGGCTTATCTAGTTCTAACTCTTGAGAAAGCATTTCTGCAGTTTCCTTTGCTCTCAACTTAGGACTAGAGTAGATAACTACCTTTTTCTTCTTGCCTAGCATTGTTTTAAAGCCATCAGCACTCTTTTTTAATAATCTTTTTCCTCTAATAGAAAGGGATCTTAATTCATCCTCAGAGGAAACCGCCTTATCTTCTGCCATAGCATGTCTGTAGAGTATAATGTATTTACCCATATATGATTCTCCTTTGTAAAGTATTAGTTAATTAGATTTTACCCTTATTTAGCCAATCATACCAGTATAATTATTGAAATTTAAAATAAAAGAGCATTAGACTCGCTCTTTTATTTTAGCATATAAATTGATTATAGTTTCCTTATACCCCTTCCATTTTGGATCAGTCAGTGCGTATTCAGACTGTCTAAAGAATGGTATAAGTGTTCGTCCTAATTTGTTATTTGCTGGATCTATAAATTTCTTCTTCTCATAATAATACAAAGGATTTTTAAGATCATCTACTAAAGGATTTAATATCCATGGTGCAGTTACAAGTACAGGGATATCCTTATCAAAGAGTGTATCAAGCTCTTCTTTTATTACAAGTGACCAAAGTTTAGCTATTTCAACCCACTTTTCATCATGTACAGATAAGTTTATAAAATAGTTCTTGCATAGATTCTGAGCGTAGACATCCCATAAATCTAGTCCTATATCGCTTAAGTTATTATAAATGTTTCCAAATATAGGATTATCACCTCTGTTTTTATTAAAGTGAGTTAGGTCAAATACGTACTCAGCACCTGCAGATTCACCTACAGCAACAGGATTGCTCCCTAGTAGTATGGCTTTTACCTTTTCAAGGTCTTCGAAGTAAGGTTTCGGTATAATATGTTTGTTGTAGAAGTATTCCTTGTATTCCGCTTCTAGTTTTCCTAATAATTCCTTTTCACTTAACATTTTGACCCTCCTCTTTTTTAACATTGATATATTCTTAGTTAATTGATACCCACTTTAATTGTAGATACCAACTTAAAACTTACAAAATAGTATAGTTAATAATTGTTTAAGATGAAAAAAACGGGCATTTGCCCGTCTTTAAATTCTTACCTGATGATATATCTTTTTACCTTTTCTTATTAATATTTTTCCATCCTTAAAGTCTTCTGCTGTAATTATCTTGTCTGCAGCATCAATCTTTACATCATCGATTACTATTCCACCTTGTTCTACAAGCCTTCTACCTTCACCGTTGGATTTAGTAAGTTCCAAAGTTTTTAGCAGTTCAAGGATTCCTATTCCTTCTATAAATATATTTTTATCCATTTCGGTGGATGGAATTGAATCAGCATCTACTCCGCCTGAGAACAATGCTCTAGCTGCATTTTGAGCCTTTATAGCTTCTATTTCTCCATGGATTAGTTTTGTAACTTCAAAAGCCAAAACTTCCTTTGCCTTGTTTATTTCAGCATCCTTTAGGTCACCAAGTCTTCTAACTTCATCCATTGGTAAGAAAGTCAGAAGTGCTAAGAACTTCTCAACATCCCTATCATCTACATTTCTCATATATTGATATAAGTCGTATGGAGGTGTTTTGTTTGGGTCAAGCCAGATAGTTCCAGACTCGGTTTTACCCATTTTCTTACCTTCTGCTGTTGTCAATAGTTTGAAGGTCATAGCATATACCTTATCCTGCTCCAACTTTCTAACTAAATCATATCCCCCAAGGATATTGGACCATTGGTCGCTTCCGCCAAGTTGTAATTTACAACCAAATCTTCTATATAGCTCAAGGAAGTCATAGGATTGAAGAAGCATATATCCGAATTCAAAGAAGGTTAATCCCCCTTCCATCCTACTCTTATATGCATCCATTTGAAGCATTTTGTTCACTGAGAAGTGAACTCCGATTTCCCTCATAAAGTTTACATAGTTTAGATCAAGTAGCCAGTCAGCGTTGTTGACCATTATAGCTTTGCCTTCACTAAAATCTAAGAATTGTGCTAGTTGTTCCTTAAATCTTCCTGCGTTGTGTTCAATGAATTCCTTGGTCATAACTTTTCTCATATCGGACTTACCACTTGGGTCACCTATCATGGTAGTTCCGCCCCCTATAAGAGCTATAGGTTTATGTCCGGACTTTTGCATATGCATCATAACCATTATCTGTACAAAATGCCCAAGGGTCAGACTATCAGCTGTAGCATCAAAGCCAATATAAAAGGGAACGGATTCATTACCTAAAAGCTCTCTAAGCTCATCTTCAAATGTCACTTGATCAATATATCCTCTTTCACTAAGGATATCTAAAATGTTATTCATAAAATCCCTCCAAAAAATAATTTACGGGTTTTCTCTTATCCAAAGGACGAGAGAAAACCCGTGGTACCACCTTAATTTGAAATAGCCTCTAACCACGTAAAGTGTGGTCTTCATCGCGACTTATAAAGGAAGTTGTAATTCGCTAAATACCCCTTTGTCAAATTCCCACCATCATCGACTCTCTGCCTAAATAAAGGTATTGGCTACTAAATTTCCATCGCTCTTATTGAATTAAGGATATATTATTATAAAATTTTAAAAAAGTCAACTACTCAGCAATAACTAATTCTTGGCTGTTTTCCCAAAGTCCATGGATGTTACAATAGCTTGCTGCATACAATGTTCCTGATTTTTCTGTTTTGAATTTAGCACTTGCAAGGTAATCAGTAAATACTCCTAATTCCCCATGAGCTGAGAAATTAACATCAGCAATTTCTACAGGCTTTCCTCCTTCAGGTTGGAAGTATAATTTAACCCATACAATATGATGTTCAAAAGTATTTGGATGAGGGATTTCTTCCCCAATTAGCACTTTAACCTCTACATATTCATCTTTCTTTACACTTTCAGGTGCATGGATTACAGGTACGTGTTTTTCACCTTTCCAGTCACCACTCGTATATAAAGCTCCTAAACTTTTCATTAAAATTCCTCCCTTAAAATGATCTTCTATTGTTTTTATTACTAGTATTAACTAATGTATACTCTAACAAATCTTTTATACCCAAAATCAACAAAAACATTCTAATATTGAAATAATAAGGTATAATAAAGATAGATTAGTTGAGGGGAAGAAAGATAATATGGGAAATATAGAATTAATTGCAACAACAACCTTTGGCTTGGAAGCTGTCTGTAAAAGAGAACTTTTAGACCTAGGTTTTGAAAATGTACAGGTTGAAAATGGAAAACTTACTTTTCCTGCATCAGAAAAGGATATACCTAGAGCCAATATATGGCTTAGAACTGCTGATAGGGTATTAGTCAAGATGGGGGAATTCAAAGCCCTTACCTTTGATGAACTATTTGAAAAGACAAAGGCTCTACCATGGGATGAGTGGATTCCTGAGGATGGAAACTTTGTAGTAGAAGGTAAGAGCATTTCTTCTAAGCTGTTTAGTATTTCTGATTCACAAAGAATTGTTGAGAAGGCAATTGTTGAAAAGTTAAAGACAAGGTATGATAGGGCATGGTTTGAGAAGACAGGTGCTAAATTTACTGTAGAGGTTTCACTTCTTAAAGACATTGCTACACTTACACTAGATACATCGGGAGAAGGACTTCATAAAAGGGGATATAGGGACAGGGCCGGAGATGCTCCAATAAAAGAAACTTTAGCTGCAGCAATGATTCTTTTAAGCTATTGGAATAAGGATAGAACCCTATTGGATCCATTCTGTGGTTCAGGTACTATACCTATAGAAGCTGCAATGATTGGTAAGAACATAGCTCCAGGCTTGGATAGAAGTTTTGCAGCTGAAGGATGGCCTAGAATTTTAAAAGAGTATTGGACTGAGGCTAGACGAGATGCTTTTAAGGTAATTGATAACGATGTAAAACTGGATATTTTAGGATGTGATATAGATAAGCGTTCAATTTTAAGGGCAAGGGATAATGCTGCAAATTTAGGTCTTGAAGAGGATATTCAGTTTTTTATGAAGGATATGCGGGATTTGGACCTTAGAAATGAATATGGAGTAGTAATAACCAATCCGCCTTATGGAGAAAGAATGGGAGAGAAAGAGGAAATCCAACAACTTTATATAGACCTTGGGAATAAATTTAAGGAATTTGATACTTGGTCTATGTATGTTATTACTTCTGAAGAGGAATTTGAAAAATTCTATGGTAAAAATGCAGACAGGAAGAGAAAGTTATACAATGGAAGAATCAAGGTAGACTATTATCAGTTTTTTGGACCTAGACCACCCAAAAAGGAAGATTAGGGGGAAGGATATGAGAATTTATACTAAGACTGGAGATAAGGGAACTACTTCTCTTTTTGATGGAAACAGAATAGCCAAGGATGATATTAGGGTTGAAAGTTATGGAACCATAGACGAACTAGGGAGTTTCATGGGATTAGCTAAGAATTATGTTGAGGACGATGATATAAAAGAATTGATAGAAAACATACAAAATAAGCTATTTACCCTGGCATCCAATCTGGCAACTGAAGATGAAGCTAATATCAAATTTCATATAGTAGAGGATGATATAGTATTTCTTGAAGGCATTATAGATAAGTACATGAATCTTTTAGACAACCCAATGGGGTTTATAGTACCTGGTTCAAATACTAAATCAGCATATTTGCATGTTGCAAGAACTGTTTGTAGGAGAGCTGAGAGAAGAATTATTTCCTTATCAAGAGTAGCTATAGTAGACCCTCTGCTTATAAAATATGTTAATAGATTATCAGATTGTCTATATGCTTTAGCCAGGTTTTTGGAGTAAGAACAGATAAAGTCAAGTATTAGGTCTTAAAAGTTCTTTAGCCTACTTTAATAAAGATTTTAAATAAATTTAAAAATATTTCCAGGAACATGTAGAAATATTTGTCAATATGTTATACAATAAAACTACTAATACCTTTTAATTATTTTGATGAAAGTTTAACGAACCTTTAGTAAACCAAATGCAAAATACGGGTGATAATATGATTAATAAGAACGAAGTGACAAAGGAAACTATAGACTTTAAAGATTATGGCATCCTTAACTACGATGTTTTGGATGGTATGGCTGATTGGGTTCGTGTAGTTGATAAAAATGGTATGATTATCTATGCCAATAATGCCATGAAGAAGGCATTAGGTGGCGATATAGTAGGTATGAAGTGTTATAGAGCCTACTGTAGGGATAAAAAGTGTACTTTCTGTATAACAAATAGAAGTATTCTTACTGGTGAAACTATTCAGAAGGAAGAAATTATTAATGACAGATATTATTCTGTTAAGAGCTCACCTGTAACAAATAGCAAAGGGGAAATAAATGCAGCTGTGGAAGTTTTCAGGGATGTGACCAGAGAGAGAAAGTTGGAAATAGAGCTGATAGACAGAAATAAAAAGATGCGAAAGGATCTTCAGTTTGCTAAGAGGATACAGGAAAGGATATTGCCCAAGAAGGGGAATATAGATAACATCAATATAGACTATATATATAAGGCATCTGAGATGCTCAGTGGAGATATGTTTGATCTCTTCTATATTGATGAGGAGAATATAGGAATATATATAAGTGATGTTGCAGGTCATGGAGTAGCAGCCTCAATGATGACAATGTTTATTAGACAAACTATGAGGGGTATAAAGGATGATATTCTAAGTCCTGCCCTTGTATTGACAGAGCTTCACAGAAGATTTGGGATGCTTAATCTAGAACCTGATAAATATTTCACCATCTTCTATGGGGTATATAATAAGATTTCGAATCAGTTTAAATTTGCAAATGCTGGACATAATTGCGTTCCGGTTAAGTTTAATGAAGATTCATATGAACTTCTAGAGATTAGAGGTTATCCAATAGCTATGCTATTTGATACTATGGTTTATGAAGAGAAAAGGGTTAAACTAAGCAAAGGAGATAAGATTCTATTTTATACAGATGGGATTACCGAGGCAAAGGATCATAATGGTATAGAATTTGGGGTAGAAGGGATTATTGAAACTATAAAGAAAAATCCCAATAATCTCTTGGAAGAAATAGAAAATAAATATATATATCACAGTTGGGGTGAGCAAGATGATGATTATGCCCTAGTACTTGTGGAAGTCTTCAAAAATGCCTAGAATTTAATTCTAGGCTTTATACTAATTGGGGGGAATAGTATGAATATCAATTTAGATTTTTCAAATGGATTTGTAAAGGATTATGAGATGAGGTATATTTCACCATTCATTTCAAGGAGTCATAATCTTTTGCAGGAGAAAAAAGGACCAGGCAGTGAGTATACAGGCTGGCTGGATCTGCCTGAAAACTATGATAGAGAGGAGTATAGGAGAATTAAAGAAGCTACTAAGAGAATCCAAGAGAATTCTCAAGCCTTTATAATTATAGGAATAGGTGGATCCTATCTAGGAGCTAGAGCAGTGATTGAAGCTTTATCCCATTCATTTTATAATGTTATCCCAAAGGGAAAGAGACCTACTCCTGAGATTTATTTCATAGGAAATAACATTTCAACTACCTATCTTAAGGATTTACTTGATGCTATTGAAGGGAAAAATATAAGCATAAATGTAATATCCAAATCCGGAACAACTACAGAGCCTGCCATCGCCTTTAGAATATTTAAAGAATATATTGAGAAAAAGTATGGTAAAGAAGAGGCTAAGAATAGAATTTATGCCACAACCGATAAGGAAAAAGGAGCATTGAAAAAGTTGGCTGATGAAGAGGGATATGAAACCTTTGTAATTCCGGATGATATAGGTGGAAGATATTCTGTTTTAACTGCTGTAGGGCTTTTACCTATAGCTGTAGCAGGAATAGATATAGACAAGCTTATGGAAGGTGCCTTAGATGGAATGGAAGAATATTCCAATCCGATTATAGAAGAGAACTCATGTTATCAATATGCAGCTATAAGAAACATTTTATACAATAAAGGCAAGGAGATAGAGATACTTGTTAACTATGAGCCTTCATTACAATATCTGTCTGAATGGTGGAAACAGCTTTACGGTGAGTCCGAAGGTAAGGATGGAAAGGGAATATATCCAGGTAGTGCTAACTTCACTACTGATTTACATTCCATTGGGCAGTTGATTCAAGATGGAAAAAGAAATCTATTTGAAACAACAATAAATATTGAAAGTTCAAAGGATGAATTGATACTTAAAGGGGCAGAGGAAGATTTAGATGGATTGAATTATCTTGAAGGTAAGACTTTGGATTTAGTAAATAAGAAGGCATTTGAAGGTACATTATTGGCCCATGTCAATGGAAATGTGCCAAACCTTATAATTAATCTTCCTAAATTAAATGAATTTTACTTTGGAAAGCTTATATACTTCTTTGAAAAGGCCTGTGCAATATCAGGTTATACCCTTGGAGTAAATCCATTTGACCAACCCGGAGTAGAAGAATACAAGAAGAATATGTTTAGACTTTTAGGGAAAGCGGGATATTAATTTAATTATAGGTCTTAAGAATTGATATGTTTAAAGTGGATACAATAGAGATTAGAATTGGAGGTTTTTATATGAAATCCTTTTTTAAAGTCTTTATTGTATCCTTTTTAATATTCTTTCTAGCTCTTTATGCAGGGGCGGCTACTTATTTGAATAAGAAAAATTTAAATGTAGGAGAAAATCTTTCTTTTGGATTTTATGAAGATGAGGATATTGCCAAAAGCTTATTAAATAAACTAGAAACGAAACCTATTGAATCAAAGACTTATAAGTCTCTAAAAGAAGCAGTTGAAGATAACTCTAGGTTGAATTTACTTGTTCTTGGCATAGAGGATATAAGAAGTGACACTATTCTTCTAGTTTCCTTCAACAAAGATTCCAAGGATTTGGATGTTATTTCAATACCCAGAGACACTTATGTTCATAGGAAAGGCTATAACTCCGGGGATCAGAGGAAGATAAACAGCGTCTATTATAAGCACGATGTTGAAGGGGTTATGAAAACAGTATCATATATTTTAAGTGACATACCTATTCATCATTACCTTATTATTGACTATGAAGGGGTAAAGTCTATTGTAGATGCTGTAGGTGGAGTTGAAGTTGAAGTTCCCTTTGATATGAAGTATGAGGACATATCCGCAAATCCACCTGTTAATATAGATATAAAAAAGGGATTACAAGTTCTTGATGGTAAAAACGCCTTGGATTTTATTAGGTGGAGAAAGGGCAACAATAAAAGCGGATATATAGATGGGGACTTGGGAAGGATAAATACCCAACAAAAGTTCCTTGCTTCACTTGCCGGAAAGGTTAAAGAAAATATTATTCCGCTTATAACTAGAACATTTAAATATGTCTATACTGATATGAAATTAGTAGATGTTTTATCTAATGCTAGAAATGCAATTGGAATTGAAGATGAGAATATTAATTTCAGAACTCTTCCCGGAAAGTCGGATATTAGGCTTATAAACGGAAAGCTTAATTCCTATTATGTACATGACCAGATAGGTGTAAATGAATTGCTTGAGGAGGTTTACAATGTAGAAAAGGGAGAATAAAGCAAAACCGTCAAATGAATATAAGGTCATTTAGACGGTTTTATTTTTTATACAGCTTTATTTTCACGATAATTGGATAGTATGGACTCTCCAATCTTATATACATTTCCGGCACCCATTGTAATAATTATGTCATGGTCTTTTGTTTCATCAACAAGGAATTTTTCAATCTCCTCAAAGGAAGCAAGATAGATTGAATCATTACCGTTATCCTTGATAAGGTTAGCTAAATCCCTTGAGTGTATTTCTCCATTATCCAACTCTCTAGAAGCATAGATATCAGCTATTATTATCTTATCGGCATCTCCAAATGACCTTGCAAAGCTGTCTAGAAGAGCCTTAGTTCTTGTAAAGGTATGAGGCTGAAATACACAATAGATTTTACCTTTTGTAGATTTTCTAAGGGCAGTCAGGCTTGCTCTAATTTCCGTTGGGTGGTGGGCATAGTCATCGATAACCTTGATTGTATTGTTAATATAACCTTTTAGCTCTAGTCTTCTGTGCACACCGGTATAGAAGGTAATTAAATTAGAGATTGTTTCTATTGGCATTCCATAGGAGTAAGTTACTGCTATTGCAGCCAAGGAATTATATATATTGTGGATTCCCATTACTCTTAAATTAATCTCATGGCTTTGGTTGTTTTTCATCTTAAGCGTATAGGATGGAAGACCTTCAGAGTCGTATCTTATATTTTCTGCCTTATAATCACAGTCTTTATCAATTCCAAAGGTTATTACTTTTGCTTTTGTTTCTCCTATTAACCTATTTGCACTGGGGTCATCTATATTAATTACTAAATAACCGGAATCTTCTAGATTCTTCACATATCCAATAAAGGTATCGATTATATGATCCATGCTTTTAAAATAATCTAAATGGTCTTCATCTATATTAAGTATAATAGCCATAGTAGGAAAATATTTTAAAATATTTGCCTTATATTCGCAGGCTTCGGTTAGAATATATTCGTCTGTTCCAAGCTTTACATTGCCACCAATATCGTCTAATTCTCCACCGATAAGTATGGTTGGTCTCAGCTCACTATGGTTCATAATTGTAGCTATCATGCTGGTAGTAGTTGTCTTTCCGTGAGTTCCTGATATTGCTATAGAGTTTTTATAGTTTTTCATCAATGCACCTAGAAATGTTGCTCTATCAGTGACTGCTGCTCCTGAGTTATATGCTGCTTTTAATTCTTCATTATCCATTGATATAGCATCGGTATAAATAATTAAATCTGCACCTAGAATATTGTCCTTGCTATGACCTATAAATATTGTTGCTCCTAGATTTCTTAATCTATTTACGGTTGAAGAATCTACATTATCAGTCCCTGTTACCTTATAGCCTTCTATCAACAAAATTTCTGCCAGACCACTCATGCTTATGCCACCTATTCCTATAAAATGCACATGTTTGTAATCGTGGTTATCCATTAAAAATTCAAACATAAAGCTTCCTCCTAATTTAGTTACTTCTATATATATATTATATCAAATGTACTAGTATTCTACTCATCATTCATGATACTGATTGATTATATCATAAGAAAATGATAAATAAATAATTATTTAAACTTTATGTTAAATTAATTAAAAAATTTAGAAAAAAATAAAAGTTTTTTTTAAAAAAAGAAGGGTTTTTGAAAAGTTTGTTGAATATATACATGAGTTATTCATCTACATTACAAGGTGGTGATAGACAATGAAGATTACAGACGTTAGGGTAAGAAAAGTAACTGAAGAAGGCAAGATGAAGGCAATTGTTTCCGTGACTTTTGACGAGGAATTCGTAGTTCATGACATAAAGGTTATAGAAGGCCAAAACGGATTATTTATTGCCATGCCAAGTAGGAAAATGGCTGATGGTGAATTTAGAGACATCGCTCACCCTATTAATGCCACCACAAGGCAAAAGATTCAAGAAGCAATTTTTGCTGAGTATGAGAAGAGTTTAGCAACAGAGTAAAGAGAGCCTTGGGTTCTCTTTACTTTTTTGTCGAAAAAGTGTAGACTTATGAATGAAAAGAGTTAAAATAGTATTTAGAAATGTAAGTGAGGTGAATTATATATGAATATTTCCATAATTCTAGCAGCAGGTGAAGGAACTAGGATGAAGTCCAAGGAGCCAAAGGTTTTACATAAGATATGTAATAAACCACTACTAGAATACGTTTTGAATGCCTGTAAAAAGGCTGACATAGATAAGAATATAGTTATAACAGGTCATGGGAAAGATAAAGTTTTGAGTAATTTTAATGATGAGACAATAGTATTTAAGGACCAGCCCATCTATGAAGGAGCTCCATATGGAACTGGTTTTGCTGTCATTCAAGCATTAGATGAGATTTCCGATGAAAGCATAGTAACTATTCTTTGTGGAGATACTCCATTGATTACTGAAAAAACTTTAACTAAGCTCATGGATTTCCATAAAAAGGGTGGGTTTAAGGGAACTGTATTAACGGCTGTGCTAGAGGATGCTGTAGGATACGGTAGAATTATCAGAAAGAAAAGCGGAGAGATTGAAAGAATAGTTGAGCAAAAGGATGCTAATGAAAAGGAACTTTTAATAAGAGAAGTCAATTCTGGTATGTATTGTTTTGAGGGCAAATCGCTAAAGAATGCTCTTAAGAAAATAGACAATAACAATGCTCAGAATGAATATTATCTTACAGATGTTATCAGTATAATGAATGAGGATGGTCAAAAGGTAGGGGCATGTATTATAGACGACTCTAAGGAAATACAAGGTGTAAACAACAGAGTCCAGCTGTCCCAATGTGAGCTTGAGATGAGAAGAAGAATTAACAACAATCTTATGCTTAGCGGAGTAACCCTCATAGATCCATCAACTACCTATGTTGGAGAAGGCGTTCAAGTTGGAAGGGATACGGTTATATATCCTGGATGTGTACTTGAAGGCAATACTGTAATAGGTGAAGATTGTATAATTAGAAGCAATACTAGAATTTTTGATAGCAAGATAGGTGATGGAGTAGATATTGAATCATCATTAATAGAATCTAGTGTAGTTGAGGAAGGAACTCACATAGGTCCCTATGCACACTTAAGACCAAAGAGTCACCTTGGAAAACACGTCAAAGTTGGAAATTTTGTTGAAGTTAAAAATGCTACTCTTGGGAATGATACTAAGGCAAGCCATCTTTCCTATGTTGGAGATGCTGATGTGGGAAATAATGTAAATATAGGATGTGGAGTTGTATTTGTTAATTATAATGGACGAGAGAAGTTCAGATCAAATATTGCTGACAATGCATTTATTGGAAGTAATTCTAATATAGTGGCTCCTATAAATGTTAAGGAGTGGGGGTATATAGCCGCAGGTTCCACTATTACAGAGGATGTTGGAGAAGGAGATTTATCCATAGCAAGAGCTCGTCAGGTCAATAAGCCAGGGTGGGTTGAGGCAAAGGGGTTTAAAAAACACAAATAAAATTTAGGAGGCTGTTAAATGAACCTATGTTTAGGTGCTATTAAGGTTTTTACTGGTAATGCCAACAGAAATTTAGTAAAAGATATTTGTTTGCAGATGGATATTAATATGGGTGCTTGTGAAGTTACGCATTTCAGTGATGGAGAGATTAATGTAAATATAAGTGAAACCGTTAGAGGTTGTGATGTTTTTATCGTACAACCTACACATTCTCCGGTTAATGATAATCTTATGGAATTGTTAATAATGATTGATGCAGTTAAGAGAGCTTCTGCCGGAAGAATCAATGCTGTTATTCCATACTATGGATATGCAAGACAAGATAGAAAAACAAAGGCAAGAGAGCCAATTACAGCTAAGTTAGTTGCAGACCTGATAACTAGAGCTGGGGCTGATAGAGTAGTTACTATGGATTTGCATGCTGGACAGATTCAAGGGTATTTTGATATTCCGGTGGACCACCTTTCTGCTATACCAATACTGGTAGGTTATTTTGACTTTCTAAAGGGCACCGATACTGTAATAGTATCCCCTGA
>CAZTEN010000022.1:0-13754 GCA_964612495.1 uncultured Tissierella sp.
GCGGTAGTGTGATGTCTTGCAAGCAAGACTTCTGATACCTAAGGTGGCGGGTACCAATTAGTTATCTATGTGATGCAATGACAACAATTTAGGGGGAATACAATGCTAAAAACAGTATCTAAAAAGAAACTTATAATAATTGGCATAATCATATTAGTTGTAGCAGTCATTATATTAAACTCCTTAAAGGCTAAGGAAGGAAATTACACTGAGGAAGTTGCTAAAACTCAGGATATTGTGACCTACTATAGCTTTGAAGGCAATGTTGACTCAAATGATAGCCAGAATGTAGTATCCAAGAGCAATCTATCCATCAAGACCTTTCATGTTAAGGAAGGAGACCTTGTTAATGTTGGAGACTTGCTGTTTGAACTGGATGATAGCAATATTGCTTCCAGCATAGAGCAAGCTAAGGCAAGTGTGGAACTAGCCAGAATCAACCTTGAGATGGCAAGAGGCTCTTCAAAGGACCAGCAATTAACCCAGGCACAGTTAAATCTAAACACCTCTAAGTTAAATGTAGACCAAGCTAAAGGAGCAGCTATGGAGCAACAGGTACTTCAAACTACTAATGCACTTAAATCAGCTCAGGCCGCCTTTGATAGTGCCAATCTCAATTTAGAAAGAGTCCAAGGTCTTTATCAGATTGGCGGTGCAGCCCTAGTAGAGGTTGAGCAGGCCAAGAGCACCTTTGATTCAGCTAGAATGCAGTTAGATGTAGCCCAAAACTCCTTTGATAATATGGAAAGCAATATAAATCAAAATATAAGTCTTGCTAATGAGCAATATGAAGCTGCAAGAAAAAGCTATAATTCCCTGTCAGAAAGTCTAAATCAAAACATCCGTATATCACAAGAACAACTTAATCAGGCACAAGCCCAATATGACTCTTTACTGAAGCAAGCCGAGGATATAAGGGTTTTAGCCGAGGTAAGTGGTGAAGTTTCTGAAATTTATGTGCTAGAAAATGAATCCCTTATTATGGGCAGTCCAATCATGGATATTGTTAATTACGATGAACTTGTTATAAAGCTTAGAGTTGATGAATATGATTTAGCTGCTGTAACACTAAATAAGGATACAGAGGTTACCATAAGCTCCTTAGATAAAAAAGTTAGGGGTAAGGTTACGGATATATCAAAGCAGGCTATGGTGGAAAATGGAGTTTCTTATTTCGAAGCTACCATTAGTCTTGAAAAGAACGAAAGCTTAAGAGTAGGACTATCTACAGAGGTTAAAATTCTAAACGAGAAGGCTGAAGATGCAACTACCATATCAATGAAGGCTATCCAATTCGACAATGAAAACCTTCCATATGTGTATTACCGTGATAATAAAGGTAAGCTAGAAACTAAGGCCGTCAAGCTTGGAATAAACGATGGTACTAGAGTCCAGGTAAATGAAGGCATAGTAGCAGGCGAAACTGTATTAGTTCCGGCCGTTGAAGGCTGGGACCTTATGATGGGTCCTCCAAGAGAGGTGGATTAATATGAGCGAAACTATATTAGACATGAAGGCTATTGTGAAGGCTTATAAAATGGGAGATGAAGACCAGGTTGTATTAAAGGGTGTAAACTTAGTAGTTCACAAGGGAGAATTCATATCAATCTTAGGGCCTTCGGGTTCAGGAAAATCCACCATGATGAACATTATAGGATGTTTGGATACTCCAACTTCCGGCACCTATCTCCTAGGGGGAAGAAATATCTCGGATCAAAGTCAGAAACAATTGGCAAGAATCAGAAGTAAGGAAATAGGCTTTATATTTCAATCTTTTCAGCTCCTTCCAAGACTATCGGCTAAGGAAAATGTTGAGCTGCCTCTTATCTATGCCCATATGCCACCTCAAGAAAGAAAAATAAGAGCGGAGGAGATGTTAAAGAAGGTAGGTCTTGAGGAAAAGATGAATCATAGACCTAATCAACTATCCGGTGGTCAGCAACAAAGAGTTGCCATTGCCAGAGCCCTTGCAAATAATCCGACAATTCTTTTGGCAGATGAACCCACAGGAGCTCTTGATCAAAAAACCGGCAAACAGGTAATGGACCTTTTTAAAGACCTAAATCAAGAGGGCAATACTATTATAATGATAACACATGATGTAAATATAGCCAAATACGCAAATAGAATAGTCAATATACTGGATGGAAATCTCTTTGAGGGGGATGTTGATTATGCTTAGAGAGAATATAAGGATGTCCTGGCAAAATATCCTAAACAATAAAATGCGTTCCTTCCTTACGATTTTAGGAATAGTTATAGGGGTTACAGCAATTATAGCCCTTATCTCCATAGTCCAAGGGGTAATTGACGAATCAAATAGGCAATTTATAGGCATGGGTACAGGCAGGGTTACAGTCCAAGCCTTCGGAACTCCTTTAAAGCAAGGATTATCCTTCAATGATATTGAGAGACTGTCCCAAATTGAAAACGTAACCGGTGTATCTCCAAATCTTTCCTTTAATTCCTCTGTGGTAAAAGATGGTAATGTAGTCGAAGATGTGGTCATCGAAGGAAAAAATGAAGTCTATTTTAAAACTACTGAAGATGTAATATCTAGGGGGAGAGTCTTTAACATCCTGGATATGGAGAGCAAAAATAAGGTGGTTATGATAGATAATGAATTATCAGAATCTCTATTCTTCGGAAGAGATCCTATGGGAGAAAATATTATAATCAATGGTACTAGCTATTCAATAGTGGGTATACTTAATGATGAATCTTCAGATGATATAATGTCCATGATTGACTCAAGCTCAGCTCCAAACGGAAAGGTTATAATCCCTTATACAACGGCTATGACCATGGCTGGAATAGGAAATATCCTTACCATTGAAATCATAATAGATGATACCAATTTTATGGACCAAACAATAGACAAAATTGAATCGGTCCTAAATCAGGCATTTAATTTCAAGGAAGACAGCTATAACCTTATAAATCTCGATAGCCTACTTGATATGATGGAGACACTGCAGGGTATGATGACAGCAATGCTTACAGGAATAGCAGCCATTTCCTTATTAGTCGGGGGAATCGGAATAATGAATATGATGTTGGTTTCTGTTACGGAAAGAACAACAGAGATTGGATTAAGAAAGGCCCTAGGTGCAGAACCCGGGAGCATACAGATACAATTCTTACTTGAATCAATATTTCTCTCACTTTTAGGTGGAATAATCGGTGCAATCCTAGGGCTTTCCATTACCTATATTGCATCAGATATTATTGGGATACCCTTTAAAATAAATTATACAGCCATATTCTTAGGGGTAGGTTTCTCTGCAGCTATTGGAATCATCTTTGGTTGGGCACCTGCAAGAAAAGCCAGCATGTTAAACCCTATAGATGCTCTAAGAAGCGTTTAAAACTAGGAGGTCACTATGAAAAATAAAAATCTGCTTAAAACTATAGTCTGTACAATAATATTCACTATGTTTTTCAACATAACATCCTATGCAGCCGATGGCAAGGATGGTAAAGACGGTAAAATAGTTAGGGTTGAATATGAGGATATTGAAGACCTAGTCTTGAAGGAAAACCTCCAAATTAAAGTTAATAAATTGTCCATAGATGATATGAAGGATGCTCTGGACGAAGCAGAAGATGCAGGGGATGAAATTGATGAATTACAAGATGCTATTTATGAAATATCAGATGGATTAGATGCCTATGCTGCATATCCGGATTTATATCCTTTAGCTCAGGCTATACAATTTTCCCTTGAGCTTACATCAAACTCCCTTGGTGCACAGGTGCCAAGCAATGACGACGCAGATGAGCAGATTAGAATAGCTGAATTAGGGTATGAGCAGGCAGATGTAGCCTTAGTAAATACAGCTAAGAAGATGTTCGTCCTATATCATCAGTTAGATGATAGTCTAAACCTAATGAAAGAGAATCGAAAGCTCCTAGTAAGCCAACTAGACCTTGCAAAATATAGACTTGAGCATGGGCTTATAGCACCAATTGTCCTAGGTGACATGAAAAAATCATTGCTGGAATTTGATAATAGTACTACTTCCCTTATGCATCAAAAAGAAGCCCTAATCCTCAACTTTAAAGACCTTATAGGAATCTCCATGGAAGATGAAATAACATTTGGGCTCCTACCTGATACAGATACTAACTATATATTAAAAATCGACTTAGAAGAAGATTTAGAAAAAGCACTTAAGAATTCCTTGAGTATAAAGACAAAGAAAGTAGAACTTAGTTCAGCCGATAGCAAAATGAAGAAGTACCAGCTTCAGATAAAGGAAAGCGAAATAAGTCAAAGTCTAAACAATCAATATCAACTTCTTATTGAAAAACTGGAAGCCTTGAGATTATCGGAGAGTGAATTATCATTATTAAACGGAAAGCTATTCATTGAGGACATAAGATACAAAATGGGTCAGATTTCCTTAATGGATTATAAAACAATTGAAAATCAGCTTTTAAACCAAAGGAATACCGTAAAAACCAACAGCTCAAACCTATTTATAGAAATAGAAAACTATAAGTCTATGTTGGATGGCATGATTTAATAAACAAGGGCCTCTTCCCATTGTGCTAGGCACAAAAGGAAGCGGCCCTTTGTTCTTTATTCTGTTCTTTATTCTTGATTCTTTTCTTCTTCTTTTAGCTTTTGATAATTTTCACTTTCAAACAGCTTCTTTTCATATGCTTCAATGCTCATTACTACCATAATTCCATAGCCATTCTTAGTTAAAAATACAGGCTCATTTGTTTCATTGACTAGTTTTGCTATATCCGTGAAATGATTTCTCAAATCAGATATAGGACGAATACGTGGCATTTTTTCACCTCGTTATTTTGTTTTTCTGCTTCCTGGTTTAACCAAGTCTATCTTTCCTTCCTTACAGATCGGACATTCCTCTGCCTCATAGGATATCACCTTAGTTGTATATGCAGCTTGAAGCTTGCATCCAAAGTCAATGGTCCCGTTGGATCTATCAACAAGTACAGCCACACCTACAAGTTCAGCTTCATGTGCCTTTACTATGTCCATTACCTCACGCACAGACCCTCCTGTAGTTATTACATCCTCTGCTATAAGTACTCTTGCACCCTTTGGTATGGTAAAACCTCTTCTTAGAGTCATCTTGCCATCTTCTCTTTCAGCAAAGAGATTCTTAACTCCCAGTTGTCTTGCCACCTCATAGGAGAATATTACCCCTCCCATAGCAGGTCCTATAACTACATCCACATTATCATTTCTAAAGGCTTCAAATATGATGCTTGACAATTCAGCAGTATATTCCGGATATTCAAGAATTCTGGCACACTGCATATATTGTCCACTGTGTCTGCCGGAGGTTAATAGGAAATGACCATCCTGCAATACATCGATTTCTCTTAATATTTCTTCAACTCTATCTCTACTTATCATGTTAACCTCCTCAATACTATAACTTCTTCACTCTTAGTTCTTACCTATTACCTCTTACCTGTTTCTCCATTGTTCACTGTTCACTGTTCGTTGTTCACTAAACACTCTTAACTCTTAGTTCTTCACTGCTTTTAATTACACTATTCCCCTAATTTCACTTAAGTCCTTAATACCATATTTATTACAGTAGTTAACTATACCCTCAAGCACATCAATGGTGGCCCTTGGATTTACGAAATTAGCAGTTCCTACTGCCACACCACTTGCTCCTGCAAGTATATACTCTATGGCATCGTCTCCATTCATAATTCCTCCCATACCTACAATAGGAAGCTTAACTTTTTTATGGACTTCATAAACCATTCTTACCCCAATAGGTTTAATAGCAGGACCCGATAAACCACCTGTTATATTGGCAAGAATAGGCTTTCTCTTGTTAATATCTATAACCATACCTGTTATTGTATTTATTAGGGATAGGGCATCTGCACCACCTGATTCTGCTGCCTTTGCTATCTCCACTATATCCGTCACATTAGGGCTAAGCTTTACAATGACAGGTTGCTTAGCATATTTTTTTACCTCTCTTGTTACATCTTCAACGCTATTGCAGTTCGTCCCAAAGTTTACTCCGCCTTCCTTGATATTAGGACATGAGATATTTAATTCTATTAAATCTACATCTGCATCGGATAGCCTTTCTACAACTTCACAATACTCCTTCATGGTCTTTCCTATGACGTTTACCACAATTTTAGTATTATATTTTCTCAAGAATGGAATGTCCTCATTTATAAAATGCTCTACTCCCAGATTTTGAAGGCCAATGGCATTTAGCATTCCACCATAGGTTTCTGCAATTCTTGGCGGTGGGTTTCCAATCCAAGGATTTGTGGCTATGCCTTTTACCACAACTGCACCTAATTGGTTTAAGTCGATAAATTCAGAGTATTCCTTACCTGCACAAAATGTACCGGAGGCAGTCATGACTGGGTTCTTTAGCTTTACGCCGCCAATATCTATTTCTAGATTTAAATCTTTATACATCCCAAACTACCTCCTCGCTGAAGAATACAGGTCCATCTACGCATACCTTCTTGTAATTCCAAGTATCCCCATCCTTGATTCTAACAACACAGCCTACACAGGTGCCTATACCGCAGCCCATTCTCTCCTCTAAGGATAACTGAGCCGAAATTTTCTCATCCTTTGCCCAAGCTGCTACTGCCTTTAACATAGGCTTAGGTCCACAAGCATATACCATTTTGCCTCTTGCTTTATCTTTCTTAAGTAAATCTAAGACTGTTCCCTTAATTCCTTCACTTCCATCATCTGTAGCAATTAAAACCTGAGCCCCATGCTTTTTAAAGTCTTCGATTAGATAAGAATCGCTTCTAAAGCCTAAATAAACCTTCTTTTTCCCCTTAAGGTGCTTAATCAGCTCCAATAGAGGAGGGACTCCAAGGCCTCCTCCTACTATTATGTGCTCATCTACTTCCTCATCTATATTATATCCATTGCCTAATGGTCCCAAAAGTTCTATATATTCCCCAGCCTTTATCTTAGAAAACTCTTCAGTTCCTTTTCCGACTACTCCATATACAAAGGTAAGAGTATTATTTTCCTTATCTATTTCACAGATGCTAATAGGTCTTGGCAATAGTCTGCTTCCTTCCCTGCAATAAAGATTCACAAATTGTCCGGCCTTGGCAATGGACTCCATTCTATTAGAGGCTACTACCATTTTAAATATCCCCGGGCTAATTTCTCCATTCTCTAAAATATATGATTTTAGCTTAGCTCTTTTGTTATCATTACACACTTTACTCAGCTCCTAAATCAATTATTCCCACCTTACTTGCATCAAGGTTTGCATCCATTACATCGAGCAACCCTCTTACAGTGTCTAGGGACGTAAATACATTTATCCCTGCTTCAATTCCTGCACGTCTGATTCTAAATCCATCACTATGCGAGTCCCTGCCCTTTGTAGGTATATCTATGACCATGTCAACCTTTCCGTTTCTTATCTTATCGATAATCTCATTAGAGCCTTCCTCTAGCTTCTTAATGACCATAGATTCTATTCCTTCATTCTTTAGGAATTCTGATGTTCCTTGTGTTGCAACTATTTTATATCCTTTTTCAGCAAATTTCTTTGCTAATGGTAAGAACTCCTCTTTATGATGGTTATTAATGGTTGCTAATATAGTTCCCTTCTCATTAGGAATGCCCATACCTGCAGCAATAAATCCCTTATATAGAGCTTCCATCATATCATAGCCTACTCCCAGAACCTCTCCTGTGGATTTCATTTCAGGTCCAAGGCTCATCTCCACATTAGGAAGCTTTTGTGTTGAGAAGACCGGTACCTTAATAGCTATCATATTTCCTTCCTTATATAAGCCCGTGCCGTATGGCATATCCTTTAGCTTTTCACCTAGCATGGCCCTGGTTGCAAGCTCAATCATTGGTATACCTGCCACTTTGCTAATATATGGTACAGTACGACTTGAACGTGGGTTTACTTCTATTATATACAGTTCACCATTATACTCAATATACTGGATATTGATCATTCCTATAACCTTTAAGGCAAGGGCTATTTTTCTAGTCTCCTCAACTATTTCGTCCTTTATACTTTGGGATACGTTTTGTGTAGGATAAACTGAAATACTATCTCCGGAGTGAACCCCTGCTCTTTCAAGGTGTTCCATTATTCCGGGAATAAGTATGTCTTCTCCGTCACAGATGGCATCTACTTCAATTTCCTTACCCAATAAATATCTGTCTATTAATACCGGATTCTTTTTATCCTTCACAAAGGCATCTGAAAGATATCTCTTAAGTTCTAGTTCTCCATAGGTGATTTCCATTCCCTGACCTCCAAGTACATAGGATGGTCTCACCAATACCGGATATCCAAGGGAACTAGCTTCTTTGATTCCTTGCTCCAGTGACCAGACTGCTTTTCCCTTAGGTCTCATAATACCCAATTCCTCTAGTAGGGCATCAAATTTTTCCCTGTCTTCAGCAGCATCTATTTGTTCCGGCTTAGTTCCAAGTATAGGTATATCTATTTCCTTAAAAAATTTTGCCAACTTAATAGCCGTTTGACCTCCAAATTGAAGTATAAGTCCATCAGGCTTTTCCTTATCGATGATATTTAAAACATCCTCCTCAGTAAGAGGTTCGAAGTAAAGCTTATCTGCTACGTTAAAATCAGTACTTACCGTTTCCGGATTGTTATTTACTATGATGGTTTCAATTCCAGCTTTCTTTAGTGCAAGAACACCATGGACTGAGCAGTAGTCGAATTCAACTCCTTGACCGATTCTTATTGGTCCTGAACCTATTACCATAACCTTCTTATTACTTGAAACTTCCGCCTCATCATATTCATCATAGGTAGAATAATAATAGGGTGATACTGCATCGAACTCTCCTGCACAAGTATCTACCATCTTATACACAGGCTGAATATTCCACTCTTTTCTCAATTTATATATATCATCAGGAGAACAATTCATCAAATCGGCTATGCCCTTATCTGAAAATCCCTTCTTCTTAAGATTTCTTAAATACTTCTCATCCATTTCCTCTATGGAAATTTCCTTTAATTTCTCCTCTTCTTCAACTATCCATTTTATCTTTTGCACAAAGAAAGGATCCATTCCGGTGATCTTTGAAACCATATCTACCCTATAATTTCGTCGGAGCATCTCAGCAAGGTCGAAGATTCTTTCATCGTCCGGAATCTGAACCTTTATCTTCAACTCATCTAAGGATCTTAATCCGGATGGTTTATGGCTTAAGGAGTACTTTCCTATCTCCAAGGAACGAATTCCCTTAAGAAATGCTGCCTCAAAGCTGTTGCCAATGGCCATAACCTCTCCTGTAGCCATCATCTTGGTTCCTAGATTTCTCTTACCATCGGCGAACTTATCGAAAGGCCACTTTGGAATCTTAACTACCACATAGTCTATAGTAGGGTCATAACAAGCGTAGGTACTGCCGGTTACTGCATTCTTAATTTCATCCAGTGCATATCCTAAAGCTATTTTAGCAGCAACTCTTGCAATTGGATATCCTGTGGCTTTAGATGCTAAGGCCGAAGAACGGCTGACACGTGGGTTTATCTCGATTACTACATACTCAAAGCTAGTAGGATTTAAGGCAAACTGTACATTACAACCACCTTTTATCTCTATGGCATTTATGATATCCATAGAAGCCTTTCTCAGCATACTCGTTTCATATGCAGTAAGGGTTTGAGTTGGAGCTACTACTATACTATCTCCTGTATGAACTCCTACAGGGTCCACATTTTCCATATTACATACTGCTATGGTATTTCCATAGGCATCTCTAATAACCTCGTACTCTATTTCCTTCCAGCCCTTTATGCTCTTCTCCAATAAAACCTGTCCAGCACGGCTTAGGTGGAGCCCTTGAGTAAGGATTTCAATTAACTCCTCCTCATTATCTGCTATTCCACCCCCACTTCCTCCAAGGGTATATGCAGGTCTTACTACTATAGGATAGCCTAGTTCTGATGCAACTCTTAGCCCATCCTCTAAAGATGTAACTATTTCACTTTGAATAATAGGTTGATTTATTCTTTCCATTAACTTCTTAAATCTATCTCTATCTTCGCCTTCCTTAATAGATTCGATAGATGTTCCTATTACCTTAACATTGTACTTATCAAGTATTCCTTTATCATAAAGCTCTACGGAAAGGTTTAGGCCTGTTTGCCCTCCCATGCCGGCTATAAGACTGTCCGGTCTTTCCTTAGCAATTATCTTCTCGATAAATTCTGTAGTCAATGGTTCAATATAGGTCTTATCTGCAACCCCCTTGTCAGTCATTATAGTGGCTGGATTGGAATTTACAAGAACTACCTCTACTCCATCTTCCTTTAAGGTTTGACAGGCTTGAGTTCCGGAATAATCGAACTCCGCCCCTTGACCTATTACAATAGGACCTGAACCTATGACTAAAACCTTCTTTATGCTATTATCTCTTGGCATCTTCAAATCCTCCTATTACATCTATAAAATCCTTAAAAGTTTCTGCATCAGGGCTAAATTGTACACCCATTACAGGGAGGTCCTTATGCTTTATACCCTCTATAGTGCCATCATTTATATTTCTGTGGGTAATCACTACATCATGCACCATCTTTTCACTAACAACATATCCATGGTTCTGAGAAGTGATGAGAATTTTACCGGATGATAAGTTCTTTACCGGATGATTTGCACCCCTATGACCATATTTAAGCTTGATAATTTCTCCACCTAAAGCCAATGCAAGGAGCTCATATCCTAGTCCGAATCCAAATATTGCTTTCTTGCCAAGCAAGTTTTGTATATTTTTTACAGAATCCTTAAGGAGCTTAGGGTCTCCAGGACCGGCTGATAATATTATTCCCTCAGGATTATCTTGAAGTATTTCCTCACTAGTAGCATTAAATGAATATACACTCAATTTAAGACCCATATTTTTTAATATATTAATTATGCTTCTTTTGCTTCCAAAATCAATAAAGGCCAAATGCTTCCCATTTCCATCGATAGTATATTTTTGAGTCTTGGAAACCTGCTCTACTGCATCAAGATTATGATAAGCCTTAAACTTATGCTCTATCTGTCCAGGTGATAAATCTCTTAAAGTGATAATCCCTGCCATAGTCCCATTATTACGTAGGACTTTTGTAAGGGCCCTTGTATCTATGCCTTCAAGGCCTATGACTTTGTTTTGTTTTAAATAGCCTTGTAAATCCATTTCGTTTCTCCAGTTGCTTGGATATTCTGCCTTTTCCCTTACTATAAGGGCCCTAATCTTAGGACCCTCTGATTCCATATCATCCAGGTTGATACCGTAATTTCCTATAAGTGGATATGTCATAGTAACTATTTGCCCGTAGCTTGCAGGGTCTGTTATTATCTCCTGATATCCTGCCATACTGGTATTAAATACTACCTCTCCAATTGCTTCCTGTAAGTGTCCAAATGCCTTGCCTTCGAATACAGTACCATTTTCTAATATCAATGTAGCTTTCAATTTATTACCCCCTGCAAATCAGCTTTCATATCTAAAGCAGCTTTTCTTGCTGCTTGCCCAAATTCCTTCTCTTCATAGTCTTTCTTATATTTCTCATTTTTATAAGCTGCTATAATTCCTCTGGATGAGTTTATTATGGCTCCAAGACCCTTTTCATCAAATACACCTTTTAAATCATCTGCCGTCGCCCCTTGTGCTCCATATCCCGGCACTAGAAAGAATGTATGAGGCATAAGTTGCCTTAGCCTTCTTCCTTCCTCTGGATGGGTAGCTCCTACTACTGCACCTAGAAGACTATAGCCATATTTTCCGATTAGGTCTTCTCCCCATTGAGATACTAATTTTCCAACTCTTTCATAGAGCATTTCTCCATCTGTAATAAGGTTTTGAATCTGACCACTATTTGGATTAGAGGTCTTAACTAATATAAACAAACCCTTATCATACACTTTACAATCCTTCTTATATGGCTCTATAGAATCTATTCCAAGATATGGATTTAAAGTAATGAAATCCTCTTGGTATACCTGAAATAATTCACCTTCAACATCTACTCTTCCAATATGACCATTAGAATAGGCCTCGGCTGTAGATGCAATATCGCTTCTTTTAATATCCCCAATTACAATAAGATTCTTGAACTTAGCATATTCTATTACTTCTATATAAGCTCTTAGACCTTCATACCCAAATTGCTCAAACATGGCTACCTGAGGCTTAACCGCAGGAACTATGTCATATACTGAATCGATTATAATCTTACTGAATTGAAGGAATGATTCTGCAGCTCCCTTAGGCGTCCTTCCAAATTCTTCAAAGCAAGCTTCCTTAATATGAGCCGGTATGTAATCAAGTCTCGGGTCAAGTCCAACCACAGTTGGATTTTTTCTTTCTATTATTTTATCAATCAAAGCGTCTATCATTTTTTATCCTCCATTATAATTACCCTAAAATCATAAACAAAAACAAAAAGCAATAAATCGGTGAATATCACAAATTCATTGCTTTTGGGTATTTTAGGCATGTTAAATTTTTTGTACAACAAAAATTAGATACATTTAATGTAATCATCAATTTTCCTCCTTGCTGGTCTCTCTGTACCAAATTAAAGGTATTTTCTTAACTTTCTGTCAGCTAGTTTAACATATTGATAACTACTTTGTCAACATATATTTTTGCTATTTAGTTCTTGAGTTTGCAACTTCTATAAGAACCTTGCTGCCCTTAATTCTCTTATTGTTAACACTATCTACAACAAGATTTGCATATTCCTTTTGAACTTCAACAAATGTAAATTTATCATATATATCGATATCACCTACATATTTCTTGTCGATATCCGATTCTTGAAGTATAGCTGATAATATATGTCTCGGGCTAATTCCTTGCTTGTTTCCAACATTTACATATAGTCTTGTCATACCCTTAGAACGACCGCTTCCTCTGGAGGTTTTGACTTTATCCCTATCAGTTTGTCGGTCTCGGTCCTTATTTCTATCTCTATTATCACTAAAGCTTTGTTTCTTACCATAGTCAACCATATCCAGCTCTTCATGACCATCAAACTTATTCTCAGCCATATAGAACTTTAAAAGAGCAGCTGCAATATCTAGGGATGTATAATCCTCTTGCAATAGCCCATCTACTATATTTTCATATTTAGTAAGTTCACCCTTGTCGATCTCTTCTTTAATTTTATCTAGCATAGTCGTAGTATATCTAGATTCAATATCCTTAAGTGTAGGTAGATCTCTTCTTTCAATACTTGTTTTAGTATATCTTTGAATATCCTTAAGCTTGTATATGTCCCTTCCGGCAACGAAGCTAAATGCTCTCCCTTCCCTTCCGGCTCTTGCAGTTCTACCGATTCTATGAACATAGTATTCCTCGTCTTGAGGCATGTCATAGTTAATAACTAAATCTACATCATCTACATCAAGGCCTCTGGCAGCAACATCTGTTGCAATAAGAATTTCAATAGTCCCTTTTCTGAACTTACCCATTACATTATCTCTTTGATTTTGCTTTAAGTCTCCGTGTAGTCCATCAGCAAAATATCCCCTACCTTGTAATTCCTCAGTAAGCTCATCTACCTTCTTCTTAGTATTACAGAACACAACTGTAAGCTTTGGATTATACATATCTATAAGTCTTGAAAGGATTTCTGTTTTCATATGTTGCTTCATTTCAAAATATGCCTGCTCTACCTTAGGAACAGTCAGTTCTTTGTGAACTACCTTGATATACTCAGGGTTTTCTTGGTACCTAGAAGCAAACTTAACTATTTCGG
>CAZTEN010000023.1:0-13537 GCA_964612495.1 uncultured Tissierella sp.
GATTCCAAGCTCCTTTGCCTGCTCAATTGCAACCTTTAATCTTTTAACAGCTATAGGATATTCTGCTCTAACATAGATAAATCCTTGTGTAGCTCCAACAGCATATCCGCCAATTGCCATCCCTTCAAGTACACAGTGGGGGTCGTTTTCTAGGATGGACCTGTCCATAAATGCACCCGGGTCTCCCTCATCAGCATTACATATCATATACTTTTGGTCATCATCATATTTAAAGGCCTCAGCCCACTTTCTACCTGTAGGGAAGCCTGCTCCTCCTCTACCTCTTAGGTTTGATGCTGTCATATCTTCGATGATATCTGCTCGTGACTTATTAAATAGTAGATTAGCAAAGGCTGAGTAACCATCCACTGCTATGTAATCCTCGATGCTTCCCGGATTTATTATCCCACAATTCTTTAGTGCAATTCTTACTTGCTTCTTATAATAATCCCCATTTAATACGATGGATCCATCTTCATGTATGTCAACATTTCCAGCTTCTCTAAGTCTTGCTTCAAGAACCGGTCTGTGTTCTTTCTTAATTTGTTGTAATTTATCAAGAGTTAACAATTTCTACACCTCGCTCTTATACTTTTCAATTAAACCTTTAATGTCATTCTTTCCTACTTTAGGATATATATCTTCATTTATTACTATAACAGGAGCTAAACTACAGTCTCCAACACATCTGGTAGAATTAATAGAGAATTGAAGATCAGGTGTTGTAAAACCTGCCTTTATTCCAAGTTGACTCTCTATTTCCTCTAATACAGCTTGGGCACCCTTTACATAACAAGCAGTACCTAAGCATACGCTGATAATGTTTTCACCCTTTGGAACGAATGAAAATTGTGCATAAAATGTTGCAACACCGTATATTTCAGCCATTGGAATATTTAAAGTTCTTGAAATCAACTGAAGGATTTCTAAAGGTAAATAGCCAAATACGTTTTGTGCTTCTTGTAATACAGGCATCAATACTCCAGATGTATCCTTATGATCTTGAATAAACATCTTGAAGTTTTCGATTTTTTCTTTGTTCTTCTCTTTATCAAATACAAACTCCATTTTGGTCCTCCTTTATTTAAACATTAATTATTGAAGAAATATTGCTCTATCAAGGATTGGTAGTATCATACTTTAGTCCAGATAAACATTTTCACATAATATATGTTATAATATTTAAGTATACCTGTCAATTTTGTATAACAAGCATGAATTACCTATATAGCCTAATATTGCATTTAAAATTTTTTTATTTTACAACTATACTATATAATAAATATCAATATAATTCTAGGGTAATTTAACTAAAAATTCTGGAGGAAATTATGGACCTTTTAACAAATTATTTAATTTTAATAAATATAGCAACTTTTTTAGTCTTCACAGTGGATAAAAAAAGGGCCCAAAGGGGCAAATGGAGAATTCCGGAAGTCTGGCTTTTTGGTCTTTCATTTTTAGGAGGTAGCCTAGGGGGCTTATTGTCTATGAAAGTAATGAGACATAAGACTAAGAAGATGAACTTTGTAATAGGAATTCCCATATTGTTGATTATAAATTCCCTAGGTGTTTATTACTTAAAAACTCTCTTTTAAATCCAAGTATAACTAGCCATATCTTCTCCCCTAGCAAACTCGTTATATCATTCTTATCTACACCTATTAGCGAAATACTTAAAAGGTTTTAAGAAGTCTTCATTCTTCATAGCCATGGCTTCAGGGTGAAATTGTAGGCCTAAGATGAAATTTTCATTTGTAGATTCTATAGCTTCTATAATTCCATCTTTAGCCTCTGCTATTGCCCTTAGATCCTTTCCAAGGGTTTTTATACTTTGATGATGTTGAGAATTAACCACTAGCTTTTCCTTTTCAAACATCTCATATAATATGGATTCTTTTTGGATCTTTATACTATGGTAGCCGTCTTGGATGTTATTCCCACAAGTATGACCTAATACACTAGGAATCTGGGTGTAGATATCTTGATAGATACTCCCTCCTAAGGCAATGTTTATCAGTTGTATCCCTCTGCATATCCCAAAGATGGGCTTTCTTCTTTTATACGCCTCATGGAATAAGGCAATCTCAGTCATATCCCTATCCTGGCAAACTTCATCGACTTCCCTTATGGGCTCCTCATTAAAATAGTGGGCTGATATGTCTCCACCACCTGTGAAAATAACCCCATCGACTATATCCAAATACCTACTTATATCCTTCATATCCTCAAGGGTAGGAATGATTATTGGTAGGCCACCAGATGCAATCACAGACTTTATATAAGGGTAATTCACCCTATTTATACTCCTATTTACTAGATTTTCCTTTTCACATGTTAGTCCTATTACTGGTTTCAAAAGTATCTCCTCCTTTATGTAAATGACCCTTTATAGATACTTATAAAACCAGTTTCCTGCTTCTTCCATCATATTGGTGGTTACAAAATGATTTAGCTTAGGGTACTCAATGTAACATAGCTTATCAGTGTATTCAAATAAGTTGGAGCTTTCATTAAAGAACTCCCTTTGAGCACCAACATTTACTAAGGAATCACTATCTCCATGTAACATCAATATAGGCCTATTCTTAATGGATTCTATATTATTCATTGGATTATATTTGTCTATTTTATCCTGAATTTCCTTTGGAAAATCATCAGGGTTTAGTTTTAATGCTTCTGAAAAACACTTATTGGAATAGTCCCAATTACATGAACCATTGAATATTACCGCTGCCCTTATATTTGTATAATATGAAAATATCCCTGCAGCTGTAAATCCACCCATGGAATTTCCACATACCCCTATTCTAGCTGGGTCTGCAGATAGGCTACTAATAGTATATTCAAATATCTTCTTAAAGTCTTCAATATTGTTGAATATAACCTCCCAGAAGTATTTACCGGCATTTTCTGCTTTAGTATGATCAACAGGATTTCTATCACCATGATAAATAGCACAAGGAACCACCACTTGATATCCTAGGCTAGCAAGGATAAATCCCCTGAATTTTTGCTTCTCAATATTAGAACCCCAACCATGATATAAGATAATAGTTGGATGTAAAAGTTCTTCATTTATTGGGGTTAGAACTATAGTAGAAATATCCTCGATAGATATACTTTGGTCCTTAACATTTTTAAATTCCATAGTATTTACCTCATCCCTTATCAAATATTCTCAATCTGCCAGTCTATTGGTTCCTTACCAATACTCTTTAAAATATTATTGGTTTTAGAAAAGGGTTTAGATCCAAAGAAGCCACCAAATGCAGAAAGTGGACTTGGATGAACTGATTTTATAATAAAATGCTGCTTATTAGTTATGAATTTCTCCTTGCTTTTAGCATTGTTACCCCATAATATAAAGACTACCGGATCTTTTCTTTCATTTAAAAGTTCAATAATATGGTCAGTAAACTTTTCCCATCCTATTCTACTATGGGAATTGGCTTCTGCTTGTCTTACGGTTAAGGCAGTATTTAAAAGTAATACCCCTTCTCTAGCCCATTTTTCTAGATATCCATTATTGGGTATATAGCACCCTAAATCGTCATGGAGTTCCTTGTACATATTCAACAGGGATGGTGGAATCCTAACTCCAGGTTTTACTGAAAAGGCAAGTCCATGAGCTTGGTTCGGTCCGTGATAAGGGTCTTGCCCTAGGATTACTGCCTTAACATCCTTATAATCCGTATAGTGTAGAGCATTGTAAATATCATAGGCATTTGGATAGACTATATTATTCTTATATTCCTCTATTAGAAATGCCCTTAATTTCTTATAATAATCCTTCTCCAACTCATCCTTTAATAATTCATTCCAACCATTTTTAAAAATACCAGTCATCTTTTCACCTCAACTTCAATTTACAACTTTCTCACTAATTCTTAATTATTCACTAATAGTTTTTTGGTTTTTACTGTTCACTATTCATTGTTCACTAACAACTCTTACCTCTTAATTCTTAGCTCTTAACTGTCCTTGTTGTTCACTGATTACACATCTCTTCTCCAACTTCTTGGAGCGATTAAAGATATTACTGTAAACAACTCTAATCTACCAAGTAGCATTAATATTGTAAATAAGAACTTGGCAGGCTGAGAGTAGTACACGAAGTTTCTTGTAGGTCCTGCAAAATCAAGGCCAGGTCCAATATTACCTAATGTGGCAGCAACAGAAGCTATAGCACTTTCAATATTTACTCCTTCCAACATTATTAATAAAGAGGAAACAACAAATACCAATAAATATAAAGCCAAAAAACCAACTATCCCCGATACGGTTTCATTTTGCATAATTTTTCCATTAACCTTAATAGGCATCATAGCTCTTGGATGGAATGATTTTCCAACCTCTCTTTTAATCATCTTTAGCATAACTAGAATACGAATAACTTTCATACCACCTGCAGTTGAGCCTGCACTTGCTCCAATAAACATTAAGAGCAGTAAAATTCCCTTACTAAAGCTAGGCCACAAATCAAAATCAACTGTTGCATATCCAGTTGTAGTCATTATGGAACTTACCTGAAAATATGCATCTCTTAAAGCCAAGCCCATACTGTCATAATTGGTAAAAAAAAGGTTTAATGCTACAGCTAAAACAGCAATAGCAACAATTATTAAATATAATCTTAGTTCCTCATCCTTAAAAACATCCCTAATCTTTCCCTTATAGCCTGCATAATATAATGAAAAGTTCACCCCTGATAAAATCATAAATGTTCCAATAACTAAATGTATATATGTAGAAGGATATGCCGCAACACTGCTATTATATGGGGCAAAACCTCCTGTACCAACTGTTCCAAAGGTAAATACAAAAGAATCAAATAAATTCATGCCCCCTATAAGCAACAATATGACCTGAATAAGTGTAATTATAATATAGGTTGAATATAGGATTTTGGCAGTATCCTTAATCCGTGGTGCAATTTTACCAGCTACAGGTCCTGGACTTTCAGCTTTGAAAATTTGAAAGCCTTGAATTCCAATTGTAGGCAAGAGGGCTAGTGTAAATACCAATATACCCATACCCCCTATCCAGTGAGTAAATGACCTCCAAAACAAAGTCCCTCTTGGTAATATCTCCACATTTGCCAAAATAGTAGAACCTGTAGTAGTAAATCCAGAAACTATTTCAAATAGTGCATCAATATAAGTATTAGTATTCCCAGCTAAGTATAGTGGTAATGCTCCTAAAACAGATGCAAATATCCACCCTAGGGTTACTATGGCAAAGCCATCTCTTGCTATAATTCTGTTATGAACCTTCTTTCTAGATGCTAATACTATTCCAATTAAAGCTGTCAGTAGTATGGTAAAGAGGAAGGCTGAAGCATCATTGCCCTTCGTAAATACAGAAATTATATACGAAGGTACCATCAAAAAGGATTCAATTAGAAGAATTATTCCTAATACCTTTAGTACGATTCCATAATTCACTAAGCATTCCTCCTCGTTGTTTATTAAAAAACATCTTTAATTTATCCAAATCTTCGTTAATGCAAAATACTACTATTCTATCATTAGGCTTAATAATAGTTTGTCCCTTAGGAATAATAACCTCTCCATATCTAACTAGTGCTCCAATAATTATACCCCTAGGAAGATTTAAATCAGCAATAGCCTTATTGACTATTGGCAGGTCCTTATCTATTATTATCTCAGTAACCTCTGCATCTCCTCCAAGAAGCAGGGATACTGATATGACCTTCCCACCTCTAATATATTTCAGAATATTACTTGCAGTTATATAGACAGGATTCACAGCTACATCTATTCCCAATCTGTCTATTATCTTAGTATAATTGGGTCTACTGATTTTTGCTATTGTTTTAGATACACCTGATTGCTTTGCCATAACTGCCATGAGAAGGTTTTCCTCATCAAATCCTGTTACTCCAACAAAAGCATCCATAGATGAAAGAGATTCTTCATCCAATAGATGAATATCAGTACCATCTCCATGAATAATCAAGACATTATCCAATAGCTCTGCTAACTCGATACACCTTTCCTTATCCTGCTCAACTAATGTAACTTGAATCTTAGATTTAGACAATTTATCAGCTAAATAATACCCTATATTTCCTCCCCCAAGGATCATTACCCTATCTACGGTTTTCTTGTTATAATCATCTATAAAATGAGCGCTTACCTTTTCAACCTCACTACTCTTACCTATTATATGTATTACATCTCCTTCTAAGAGCTCTGTATTACCATCAGGAATCATCATTACTCCATCTCTTGATATAGCTGTTATCAATAGTTTTTCAAATCCTTCTAAATCCTTCAGCTTCTTACCAACAAAAATCTCATTATAATGAATGTTAAAATCAATCATCTGAACCTTTCCACTTGCATAATTACCAGCATTAAAACCATAGCTCTTTAAGAGATATTTATAAATGGAAGCAGCCGTTGCCAAATCTGGATTAATGGTATGATCGATACCCAATTCCGTCTTAATAAAATCCAATTGCTTCATATATTCTGGATTTCTAATACGTGCAATGGTCTGTTCACAGCCCAGCTTCTTTGCTAATGCACAGATGACCGTGTTAGTTTCATCGCTATCAGTAGATGCCACCAAAAGATTAAAGCTTTGGATATTCAACTCCTTCAAAACCTTAATATCTATACCATTTGCTACAACAGTTAATACATCCATATGCTCATTTATTTTATCTATTACCCTAGGACTTATATCTATTACAGTTACATCTATACTCTCTTGAACAAAAGACTCAGCCAATTTCTGACCAAGCTTACCTGCCCCTACAACGATTACCTTCAATCTCCTCACCCCTATGCTAAATATAACAAATATTGTTAAAAAGTAAACCCCCAATTTAAAATATATTGGGGGTTAAATTAAATTGGTTTACCCTATTCTATTTTTGATGTTTGTATTTTTTACTACCATAAATCCTGCTCCATAGCAAACAAGAATCGGGATTGTTAGAACTATCAATTGTCTTAAGTCTATTCTTATGGTCATAATCTGATCTAATACTCCAAATATAAATGTAATCCCTACTCCTACAAACAAGGAGACTGTAATACCAACTATTATCCATAGCTTCCAACCTATTTTATAGTTTAAAACTGCAAGTAGGTTCATGATTGATGTTACAAATAGGAAAACTGCAAACAAGGATAAAACAATAAATATAAGGCTATCATTTTCAGAATTAAATATCCCAAAATCCGTCAAAGGGATAAAACCTAGGCCCTTTATAGCTAGGATATCTAGCTTCATTAATATCCCCTGAATTACTGCAAATACTAGCGTAACCAATAAATTATCTACAATAGTAGACTTATAAAAATCCTTTCTTGTAGTGCTAAAGCTTACTGCTATTGGAAAATACTCATAGTACATTTCATAGCAATATACAATGAAGAAGATAAAAGCTGGCCACATATTGGCACCTGCTATTGACATGGTACTTAATGACCCTGATGAAAAATTATGAATACCATAAAAGATAGTGCCTTCGCCAAAGTTCTTATTAACTAGATAGGATGCAATATTAAGGACAAGCATAACTACCCAAAATATACCTACTCCCTTTAAAAAATCTATTCTTTGAAATTTCATTGCTCTTTTAAAAGCAGTCATTTAGATTACCTCCTTTAACTGACCATTTTCAGTTAAATATACGAATAACTTTTGTAAAGGAATAGAACTTATTTCTATATTCTTATCTTTAAGCACTTTTTTCTCTTCTAAAGTTAGTTCATCAAACAGTCCTACTATTTCCAAGCTACCAAATTGCTCTCTATGAATGATTTTCTTATCCTTTATAATCGGGACCATATTGTCATACCTACCATTTAAGAAGTATCCTCTGTCTAAAATGTTAGCAACTTCATCCTTCAAAAACACCTTTTCATCCTTTAGGATAATGACCTCTTCAAAGAGATTAGTAACTTCATCTATTAAATGAGTAGAGATGATTACCGTTCTTGGATTCTTCTCTACATCTTGAAGAAGAAGTTCATAGAATTTGTATCTAAATGCCGCATCCAATCCTAAGGAGGGTTCATCAAATATGGTCAATTTACACCTTGATGCAAGGCCAATTACAAGTCCTACCATAGTCTGATTTCCTCTGGACAATTTGCTGTATTTTTTCTTTATATCGAGATTAAACTCCTTAACTAGGAATTCCTTATAATCTTCATCCCAATCTTTGAATAATATCTTTGCCATGGTAAATAAATTCCTTACCTTTGTATCATCAACAGGTATGCCTTTTTCCCTAACAAGACAGATATTTTCGATTGCATTAGTATTTTCATAGATATCTTCATTATTATATTTTAATTGACCGCTGTCAGATCTTAAATGACCAGCTATTATATTCATAAGCGTTGATTTTCCTACTCCATTTCTTCCTAATAGCCCATAGATCTTTCCTTCTTCAATGCTTAAATTTATATCTGTCAATACTCTAGTCTTGCCAAATGATTTGCTTAAATCTTTTATTTCAAGCATTTATTTTCCCTCCTTTAACTTGATCATATAATCTATTATCTCTTCTGTAGATATCTCTAGCCTATTAGCCTCCGTCATTATCTCAGGCAATATATCTTTAAAAAAGCTATCTTGCCTCTTCTTTAGGATTTTCTTTCTTGCCCCTTCTGCAACGAACATTCCTAAGCCTCTTTTCTTAAATAGAATCCCCTCATCAACCAATATATTCATCCCCTTAAGTGCAGTAGCAGGGTTTATCTGATATACTTTTGCAAATTGGTTAGTTGATGGGGCCTGGTCCTCTTCCTTTAAGTTTCCCAATAGTATCTCATTCTCTATTCTCTCAGCTATTTGTACATAAATTGACTTATCCGAACTTAAATCTAACAAATCATACTCACCTCCATGACCTGATTGGTTAGTTGCATGTGTAATTAAGTATATAACCATTTAGGTATAACGTCAATAAAAAAAGCAATAAAATTCAGAAAAATTTTATTGCTTTTTTCACTTTGATATTGTAATCGGTTGTTAGTATTACCCAGCCATTAAAAAATCCTTTATTTTTCTTATAACAACATTAGTAATTTGTTTTATTGCTGCTTTACTACTACTAAGTTCAGTATAAAAGCCTATTTTATCATAATCGCCTTTTAAAGTGCCATCCAATAAGCCATCTGTTATATTTGAAGTTATCATATCCTTAACGGCCGATTCATAAGCACTTGGGGTACTGTCACGAACATTTACTACTAGAGTATTATCAGAGCTAAGTTTTTCTACCATTTCATTAAGCTCAGTATCAGCATTTGCATACTTTAAGTTGAATCTCTTAATAATCTCATCTATTAAAGAAAATGCTTTCTGATTTACCGATACCTCTGTAGATATCTTGTCTAAAATGATGTCCTCAGTTTCTAGGAGTATTGAGACGTTTTCATTAGCAATACTAGCTGAAAAACCTATTAGTTCCACCAGTTCTTCTGGATCCACAACCTGACTTTCTTCTTTCTCATATAAAACATTATATAAAACATCAAATACCACTGCTAATTTCTTCATATCTTCATTCCAATTGTTGTAAACTGTGGCCATATAGTAGAACAACTTACTAAATTTTTTAAGCTTTGCTGTAAATAACTTTCTATCATCAATTTCTAATGTTTCATAGGTCTTACTTACGGAAGCAATAAGATTGCTTAGTTCACTAGAATTTGCACCATCTGCGATAATATTTTCATATATGTTATCAACTTGCTTTTGTGTAAAAATATAGTAGTTAAATATCTCTTCTCTTTTTGTAAAGAGAATATTTGGATCGGTTTCATTCTCATGTGGTAGAAATATTTCTCCACCATAGTATTGAGTAAAATAGCTTTTGATTTCCTCAGTTTGATTAACAAAATCCATTACAAATGTACGCTTTCCCTTGGCAGGCCTGTTAAGTCTTGATATTGTCTGCACTGCTTTAACAGCACTAGCCAGCTTTCTATCAATATACATGATGCAAAGCTTGCTTTCATCAAACCCTGTTTGGAGCTTATCTGCAACTATAACTAATCTTAAATCATCATTCTTAGCAATTATACTCTTAATATCATAAGGCACACCATTTTCTATGAACTCCTTATTCATATTCTCTTCTGTAAATTTTAAACCATCTAGTTCTATAGTTCCTGTAAAAGCTACGCAAGCTCGTAATCTGCTTTTTCTTTTGTTTAGATATTTATCTATAGCAAGCTTATAACAAACAGCGTGTTTTCTTGACGGAGTAATTATCATAGCTTTTGCTTTACCCGATAGCCAAGTTGCTCTAAAGTCCATAAAATCATCCACAATTATTTTAGACTTTATCTCAACTACCTCTTCGTTTGTTGTTATATAATTTAAAATAGCCTGCTGAGACCTCGTAGCATCATACTCAACTCCATCTTCTTGGAGCACACCCACTTCATATTTTTGTCTATAATTTGTGTATGCTTGCAAGGGGTTTAAGATAAATTTCTCCTTTATAGCCTGTTTCATTGAATACTTATCGAAATAAGTCTTCCCATGTTCTCTTCTGGTTCCGAATAGTTCAACGGTTTCTTTCTTAGGGGTGGCCGTAAAAGCAAAGTAGCTTACGTTGTTAGTGGATACAATTAAATCCTTATTTTTAAGCAATTGATTTTGTCCATCTTCTAACTCATCATAGACATCATCAATTTCCGCAGCTTCCTTAAGAGACTTCCCAGTTAGTGTTTCAAAAGCTTTAGACATTGACTTTCCAGCCGTAGATGAGTGTGCTTCATCAATAATAATTGCATATTTCCTATTCTTGTACTGTTTTATATCGTTGAGAATTGGTCTAAATTTTTGAAGTGTAGTTACTATAATATATCCACCATGATTTAATCTTTTAAGTAGTGCCTTGGCAGTTGTATCAATATGTTGTGCCACACCTACTGTCCCATCAAGGGTCAACAATTCCGATCCAAGTTGCCCATCAATAACTGTTCTATCGCTTATTACTATAACGGTATTGATATCCTGATTATTAATAAGCCTTTTGGCAAGCCAAGCAATTGTCTTAGTTTTCCCACTTCCTGCACTATGCCATATTAAATATCTACCACCAACACCACTTGCTTTTACATCCTCTTCAGCTCGTAAAACCGACCTAAGCTGATGATAGCGAGGAAAAATCATATTTCCTTCATCATCTATAAACATAAACTCTCTAATAATTCGCAGCAACATATCCCTTTGAAGCATCTCTTCCCATAAGTAATAAGTTGAATGTTTACCTTCTACTATAGGGTTTCCTCCATCATCATTGTCACCTTGATTAAAGGGTAAAAATCTTGTATCTCGTTTGTCTAGTCTAGTCGTCATAAAAGCCACAAGTTCATCTACTGCAAAGTATATAAGCGTACGTTTGTTGAAAGAAAAACATAATTGATTTGGGTCACGAGTATCCTTAAACTGCCTTGTTCCTTCGAATCCAGCCTTTTGTCCTGCAGTTTGCTTCTTAAGCTCAATCATTACAATAGGTATTCCATTTAAAAACAATGCAAGGTCTACACGAAAACTATCTTCTTTGTCCTCATAGGAAAACTCACGTCTAATTGAGAATATATTTTTCTTATATAATGATAAATTATCTGACATACTTTCTAAGCCTGACATAAAATAAACCAGACTGAACTTTGTGTTGCTAGGATAATCCTCTACCCACTCAGTTAATGCCTTTAGGAGTCCCCTGTTTTCAATTTTCTTACATAATAATTCAATATACTTATCCTTGTATGAAACACCATAGGTATTCTTAAGCTTTTGAAGCTCCTTAGGCTGTGTACTTTCTAAAAACTCAAATAATTTCGATGTGTCAAGGGCATGTTTATAGTCATAGTCAGAGCTTTTACTCTCAACATATCCATGACTAATGAAATAATCAAAAATTTCATCTCTAAAAGGATTCTCTCTTAAGTTTTTTTCTGACATAATTTCACTCCTTAGACCTTCCCTAATGAACTTATTTAACTAAGTGACTCTATATCCATTTTACCAGTAACTGCTTCAAAAATAACACTTTGTCGATATTCTTTTAATTTCTTTATCGTTATTTCATTAGCCGAAATAACAGAGTCAATTTCTGCACATTTCTTATCCAGATAATTACAAATTTGATTTTGTACTCTAGTTGGTGGCACTATTGCTTTGGCTTTCTTCAAGATGCTTTGAGTGATACTAAAGACTTTAACTCCATATACAAGACTTCTAATCTGTGCTCTCCAAGAATTAGTCCCAAATAAATATGCTAAGTATCTTGAATTTATATCTACAGTTAGCCTTCCTATGATAGTATGTGATCCCGCAAAGATATCCTGATAATTTGAATTACTGATATACACACAATTTCCACTTCCCTCAATATCCTCTGATGTATCGCAAAAAATAAAATCTTCATTCCTTACTATACAGTTTGCTTTGCTAGCAAGAAGATTCTTATCAGCATATTTTAAATAATCTCTTGATAAATCTAAATCAAAACCATACTTAGAATGAATTTCACCATAGTTTATACATGGTATCCCTTCATCAAGCAATTCTGATCTTGTTATGGTTAACCCTGTACCAAATTCAAATATATATCTTAACTCCTTAACCTTCCACTCTTCTGGAATCTCCCCAATCCATTCAATTCCACTATCCTTCATAGGTACATTTTTGTCAAGTCCTTTAGTAACAGTTTCATAGATTATACTCTGACGGTATTGTTTAAGTTTTTGATTGGTCAATTCTTTTGATTTTATAACGGAATCTATTTCTGCACATTTTTTATCTAGGTAATCGGCTATTTGTTGCTGTTCTTCTTTTGAGTTTATTGGAATTATCATATTACTTACTTGAGTTCCAGTGATAAGAGGTTGTGCAGATCTATTTGCTTCACGATTTAAGTCATATGCTTTTAATAAATAATATATATATTTGATATCTCTACTACTATCAATGGTTACAATTAAAGCATTATCTGTTATCCAACAAGGCTCTTCAACTAGATGGATATTCCCGCAGAGGGCTCCTACACGCCCTATTACAATACAATGCTCGTAGACATTAGCACCATTACAATACCCATTAATACCATTACCACCAATTACAGAATATTGTCCTTCATCAACGTACTCATTATTTGATAAAAACATACCGCTCTTTATATCTAAAAAATATTTTGATTTACTTACCTTCCATTCCTCCGGAATCTCCCCAATCCATTCAACTCCACTATCCTTCATTTTACGCATTGTCTCCACCATCCTTAAGCTTAGGAAGGGATGACTTTTTCGCAAGTTTCTTTTCCTCTGATTTTACTCTCCGTTCTAATTTTTTAATATCTTCTGATGGTGGTAAGTTTTCTGGCCTTATTCCTCTTTGCTCAAGCATATCACGTACACTTTTATTGTTTTGAACATGCTCATCTGTAATACTCGGCTCTCCAAACAAATCATTTTCTTCTACATTATAATTGGTCATTTCTGTTGCAAGATTCTTTGCAGCAATAGTT
>CAZTEN010000024.1:0-13243 GCA_964612495.1 uncultured Tissierella sp.
TGACATACATTAATCCAAAAAAGAAGACCATAAGCTGTGACCCTAAAAAACCCATTAGTAAAAAATATGATTGTTGTCCTATTTGACTAAAGGCATCATAAAATGACCATAAGCCTCTTATCAAAAGCACATAGGAAGGTATTAAGGACAGTAATGCTATCGGTATTATTATAAGCTGCCACCTATTCTTCTTTAGTTTAAATCCATGAATTACGGAAGACAATCCAAAAGTAATATTTAAATCTGTCCTTATTAAAGAAATGAGCTTATTCATCTTCTGTCAACTCCAGGAATATATTTTCAAGGGAAGTTCTTTCCTTGGCATGTTCTCTTAATTCCTCCATGGTCCCATGGGCTATGATTTTACCTTTATTGATAATGGCGATTCTATCACATAGCTTTTCTGCTACATCCAACACATGGGTGGAAAAGAATACCGTCTTTCCCTCATCACAAAGCTTTTTCATTATCCCTTTAAGATTAAAAGATGACTTTGGATCTAAACCCACCATAGGCTCATCTAGAATAAAGAGACTTGGATTATTTAATAGGGCGGATGTTAGAACCAGCTTTTGCTTCATACCATGAGAATAGCTACTGATTATATCTCCTAGAGCATCTTCGATATTAAACAGCTTAGAATAATAACATATCTTAGATTTTCTTTCTTCTTTAGATATGCCATACATATCAGCTATAAAATTCAGATACTCTATACCTTTTAATTTATCATATATTTCGGGATTATCCGGAACATAGCTTATGATGGATTTAGCCTTTAAACTATCCCTCAATACATCTACTCCATCCAGTACTATACTTCCTTCATCCGGCTTTAAAAGACCTACTATCATTTTTATAGTAGTAGTTTTGCCTGCCCCATTGGGACCTAAGAATCCAAAGATTTCTCCTGAATTGACAACTAGGTCTAAATTATCTACAGCTTTAATAGAACCTTTATTATAGGATTTTGATATATTTTTTAAAGTTAACATAATTCACATCCTTATCCATTTATTAATATTAGTTAGGATTATTGTGTGCTTTTATTATATTCCTAAATCCCATTATTATCAATCACATATGAAAAGCTGAAACACAAGGTTCCAGCTTTTCATCTCTTTAATAGTGTTTTTTTTAAGTGGATAGACATAAAAAATCCCGTATATACGGGATTTTTTCGACTAAAATATATCGCCAGTAAAGATTAGAACTAGTAAAAGGAAGAAGAATAATAATGAATCGTCTATACCCTCATTACCCCAATCGCAGTTAGCAAAGATTACAACTAGGATTAGGAAAAAGAAAAGAAGCGAATCATCTATATTATTTGCTCCACCAAAGATGCCTTTTCTTCTACCTTGGTTATTTAAAATCATTTCATCAGACATAGTAATCCTCCTTAATATTTATTTCTCATTCTATATTATGTTAATATAGTAATATTTGTGAATAATGAGAAAGTAATTAAGGTGGTATTAATTTTTACTCTCCTGAAATCGATAATCTCTTGATTAATACACTTGGTGAGCCAAAGTATCCACTATCCGGCATACTAAAGCTTAAATCATTTCCAATCCTAAGGATGTCATTAAGGAGATGCAAAAAGTTTCCGGCTACAGTGATTTGGTTGATAGGTCTCTTAATCTTTCCCTCTTCAATTTCATACCCTTGGCAGGAAAGAGAAAAATCTCCCGAAACAGGATTCAAACCTGAATGTAGACCCTGAAAATCAGTTATATAAATACCTTCACCCATTTCAGTCATAATATCTTTTAAGGACTCACTACCATTTTCAACATAGAAATTACTTGGCGAGATACCTAAGGTGGATTTATATGAAGGCCTATACCCATTTCCGGTAGATACAAGCCCTTCCTTCCTTGCTGTTTTCCATGTATGCAAAAGGGTTGTTAGTACACCCTTATCAACTATCTTCTTCACGAAGGTTTTACATCCTTCGTCATCAAAAGCTCTAGAAGCATATCCCTTGACCATAAAAGGATCATCTACAATGGTGAGGATTTCTGCCCCAACTTTACTTCCTGTCTTATTCTTCAATAAGGAAAGCCCCTTCTGTGCATTGTCCCCGGAAAAGATAGATGAAAATGCATTTAATAAATCTGCAAAGGACGTGTTCTTAATTAAAATTGAATAGTTTCCAGCCTTTATCGACCCTGCCCCTAACATGGATATTGCTTCTTCTACTGCTTCCTTGGCTATTTCTAAAGGGCTTACTTCTGTTAGACCAGAAAAAGTCCTAAAGCCCATTCCGGTCTTTGTATCTCCGCCTTCTCTTGCCACAACTGAAATGTATGCAAAACCACCGTTTACTCTGTCTTTTAGCCTTAGGCCTTTTGTATTAAATATATATCTTTCTTGTTGAAATTCTTGATAGGAGCATGCTTGAACGGATTTTATCCTTTCATCTAAGGACATGGCTTCCTTTTCCATCCTCTTTGTAAAGGTCAATCTTTCTTCCATGGTGGACAAAGAAAGAGCTTCATAAAAATTGTCCAACTCCCTATAATCCCTAGAACCTGAATATATTTCATCTCCATCAGTGATATCGATATATTTACTATTTTCCAATGCCTCATCTATAAGCATATCTATTGAGGATTCATCTAATTTCTCAGTATAAGAATAACCCATCTTCCCATCCTTAATTCCTCTTAAGGAAAGTCCTTCGGTCTCGGCAATACTGTATTTATCAACTTGTCCTTGGAAGACTTTAATGTCTATGGATTTCCCCTTTAATATAAAGACTTCTAAATCATCAAATTTCTCCTTACCCCTAATTAGAATTTCATCGATTAAGAGAGTTAAATCCATTATTCATCCCCCTTTCTACCACCAACTGTTATGGATTTAACCCTTATGGTAGGTTGTCCCACATTTGCAGGTATGGAACCGCTGGATGACCCACACATACCTTGACCTAGGTCTAAATTATTCCCTACCATATCGATAAGCTCCAAGACTTTAGTGCCATTTCCTATTAGAGTAGCTCCTCTAGCAGGCTTTATTATCCTCCCATTTTCTACAATATATCCTTCCATAACAGCAAAATTGAAGTCCCCTGTAGCCGGGTTTACACTTCCTCCACCTAATTTCTTTGCATAAAGACCGCTTTCAGTATTAGCAATAATATCCTCTAATTTTGATTTGCCTCCATCTATAAAGGTGTTGTTCATTCTAGAAGTAGGAGCAAATCTATATGACTGGCGTCTTGATGAGCCAGTGGAATCCATACCCATACGCCTTCCATTTAGCTTATCTATTAAATAGGATTTTAAGATGCCATTCTCAATTAATACATTTCTTTGAGTAAGGCTTCCTTCATCATCAATATTTGTAGTTCCCCATCCATTTTTTATAGTTCCATCATCTATGGCTGTTACCAGTGGAGAAGCTACCACCTGTCCTATCTTTCCAGCAAAGGCTGAGGTTCCCTTGGATACAAATGCTGCTTCTAATCCATGTCCACAAGCTTCATGAAAGAGTACTCCACCAAATCCATTGTCTATGATTACCTGCATGTTACCACTTGGGCAATAATCAGCATTAACCATGGTTTTAGCTATTCTGGAAGCTTCTATCCCGATATCCTCAACTTTCACATTATCATAAAACTCAAAACCCATGGATGCTCCAGGAGCATAATGGCCTTGTTGCATCTCTCCATTAAAGGATGCAACACTGGATACAGCAAATCTAGTCCTTATTCTATTATCCTCTGCTAAAAGTCCATCTGAATTAGCAATAAGAATATGCTGCTCTTCTTCTAAGTAGCTGGTAGTAACCTGGCTAATAACTTGATCATAATCCTTAGCAGCATTATATGCTCTCTTCAGAATATCTACTTTAACTGATTTTGGAGTTTTGCTTAATCCTTTTATTACAGGGCTGTTTTCTAAAAGGTCCCTTCTAATTAAATTTAATACCAAGTCTGTCTTAAAGGAATTTAAGGCAGCCCCTGCCTCCTTTGCCACCTTTATTAAATTCTCCTCTGATGAATCACTGGTATATGCATATATACAGTTAAACTTGTCCAATATTCTGATTCCAACACCATAGTCTCTGCCTGAAACGTTGTTTTCTATTAAACCTCCAACAAGTTTAATACTTCCTGTTCTCTTATCTTCTATGAAGATCTCAGCAAAATCTCCTCCCCTAGATAAAGCAGAATAAAGTACCTTTTCGAGTACACTTTTTTTTAGCAATTTTCCCCCTCCTTTATAATTAAAATTATAACAAAATAAACACAGTAGAGGCTACTGTGTTTATTCTATACTACGATGATGGTGGTCTTTATCTTTATCATCACTTAGGAATAGAAATATGATTATAATCCATATAATCATGTTATCATCGAATAATCCGCCTCCATGACCTCCACGTCCTCCACCAAATATACCGCCTATTCCGTCTCCTGATAATAAAAGGATTATAAGGATTATTAGAATTATATTATTGTCCTTGCCAAAGATACCACTTAACATTAGAAAACCCCCTCCTATTGATTTAGTATATACTATTCAATAGAGTAGGTTTCTGTTACTCCAAGTTTAGGATTCTTCTAAGCTCAACTATGGATTTAGTTGAAATATTTTCTCTGGGCAAGTCTAAGAGCTCTATAATTTTCTCCAAGTCTGATTCATCTTGGACTTCAATTTCCATATATGGATTTGGATATGTGTCCTTATCCCATGTATCCAAATCTATTCTTGCACCCTTAAGCTCATATGATGTTCTTTCCTTATGACCTATGCTTACTTTATCAAAACCAAGCTCTTTCAATATCTGAAGGAGTATTTCCTTGCTTTCAATAGTCGTGTTATACTCTACATTTTCCCTTAATACTTTATTATTCACCTTCTTCTTCATAGTAAAGGTTGTAGTTTCTACATCATTAAGAAGGTCTTTACTTTCCCTTATTCTAAGATAGGCATCAACATAGGATTTTATAGGTCTTTCATTAGAATCTATTAGTGTATTGATTTGTAACTCCTTTGAAATAAGCCTGGCACCAAGATTTTTAAGTTTATTCTCTATTTCATCAATATCTATATTTAATACCTTTATCTCTAGCTCCTTGACCATAAATACCATGCTACCTCCTTTTTGTTTCTACTTTCCATATGCTTCTTCATCTACTATAAAAGTAACGTCCGGGTGTAATAAGAGAAGAGATGCAGGAATCTCTGTTGTAAGTTTTCTATCTTCAACTATTCTTTTTATGGCATTTGCCTTGGATTTTCCATTTGCTAAAAGAACTATCTTCTTGGCCTTCATAATAGTACCTATTCCCATTGTTATTGCCTTCTTTGGAACATCATCAATAGATTCAAAGAACCTTTTATTATCTTCTATGGTGGATTCAGTAAGGCTTACCACAAATGTTCCAAGCGAAAGCTCACTACTTGGCTCGTTAAAGGCAATGTGGCCATTTGAGCCAATTCCAAGAATCTGAATATCAACTCCACCTACCCTATCTATTTTTTCATCGTATTGCTTGCAAAATTCTTCTAGATTATTAGCCTTTCCATTAGGAACATTAGTGTTATCTTTACTAATGTTAATATGATTAAAAAGCTCATGGTCCATAAAGTATCTGTAGCTATTTGGGTGGTCACCACTTAAGCCTACGTACTCATCTAGATTGAAGGATTTTACTTTAGAAAAGTCAAGCCCCTCCTCTTTATGCATCCTAATAAGCTCCTTATATGTGCCTATAGGTGTACTTCCAGTTGCAAGGCCTAGTATAGCCTCAGAATTTTTCTTTACAAGCTCTGAAACCATACCAGCACAAGCCTTACTAATTTCATCATAATTTTTCATTACCATTAACTTCATATTAACACTCCTCCAAAATTAATTTCGGTTTGAAATCTATAAAATCACTGGCAACACAGTGAAATGTTATGCCAGAAATATTGCCTTCAACTGCATATTTATGACCATCAGCATGGAGATGACCATATAAACAAGTACTTACTTTATATTCCTTCATAATATCTACAAATTCGTTTGGGGTGAAATCTATATTAAATGGGGGATAATGCATAATGGCAATTATATCCCTAGCTTTTTTAGCACTGTCTAAGGACATTCTAAGCCTCATTTTTTCTCTTTTAAAAACCTTCTCATCCTCTTCATTGAACTCGTCATTGTCTCGTGAAATCCAACCCCTAGTACCGGAAATGCCAATATCTCCATGTATATAAGAATTGTTTTGAAGGTAAAATATGGATTCATAATTTAAAGCAACTAGTTTTGACAAGCTAGTCCACCAATAATCATGGTTACCCTTAAGCATAATCTTCTTACCGGGTAACATATCTATCTTCTGGAGATCTCCTTTGACCTCATCAAGCCTAAGTGCCCATGATATATCTCCTGGGATAATAACTAAATCATCATTTTTTACGATCTGCATCCAATTATCAATTATATTATTTTCATGGTTAATCCATTTTCCTCCAAATATATCCATAGGCTTCTGGCCAGTATGGTCTAAATGTAAGTCTCCTATTGCATAAATCATCTCTACACCTCAACTTAATGTATAACATCAACTACTAATTATCCCTATTTTTAGCCTTCTTATGGTTAATGTATTACTTTAACTTAAGGCTTAATGTAAACTTAATATGAACTTAATGTAATCAGATTAACTCTCTCAATCAATTCCTTGAGAATGCTGTTTTCACTCTCCTGGCAGGAGAAGAGAAATTAAAGGAAGAGTTCTATCACTTAAAGAATTTAAATTTATTATTTCCCCGGTAATAGGATTTACTACTTGTGTATGAATCTCATATTAATAAATTTAATCAACCTATACCCAAACTAGTCTCTAAATACGATTTTGTGTAACAGATGTCTCTTTATACCAACTGCTTTCTTTGGACATAGCTCATGACAGCAAAAACATCTTATGCAGTCCTTAGTATTGATTATAGGCTTACCTGAGTCCATATCTATTACTTTTGCAGGGCAGTTTTTTGCACATATGCCACAGGAAATACACCTATCATACTTTATCATCGGATATGGTCTTATGCTATCTAAAATAAATTCCTCTACGAATTTGGGGATTTTACCGGATATAAAATTTACATGGGTAGACTTAGGTCGTTTAAATGGTGCTACATCTAAATCCGATATGTCATCTCCATAGTATATGATTTCATCCGGCTTACTTAATAGATTCCTCTTTGATGACTGAATAATTGTGGGTGCATCTAATAATCCTGTAATCTTAGTTGCAACATAGTCTAAATCATATGGACTGTCCCCGGCTAGGATTAGCCCAAGCTTTCTAATATCCCCACTAGAAGGTCCATCTCCTTCCATAGCATCTATTCCATCCAATACTGAAAACACTGGTTTTACATATTCGCATATATCGATAAGTGCATTGGCAAACTGGGTAGGGTCGTTTAGGTTTAAGTGATACTCAGCCTTAATAACCCCGGGAATTACACCGAATAAGTTTTTAACTACACCTGTATAGGTCATCATTGTATGAGTCTTAAGTTTTCCACAGGATACAACATAGTCTACTTCAGTAAAAGCCTTTACCAACTTCATATTCTTAAGATACATTGCTTCATCAAAATGAACATCTATAGAGTCAGTATCATAATTTAGGTCACAACCTGTCCTTCTGGCAACGTCTGCAATTCCTGAAGTTTCATAAATTATCTTTAACATTGAACTAATAAATGGTCCTCCCGGGCTGTCTCCTATTACTACACTATGTCCCCTATCTTGTAGAAACCTTACGACTCCTTCTACTATATATGGATGCGTAGTAACTCCATCTTCCGGCTTATTTTTTTTCAATAAATTAGTCTTAACTAGTACACGTCCAGGCTCCATTTCCTTTATGCTGCTAAGACCAATAAGTGCTTCATAGACCTTTTTGATTACCTCATCATATTCATAATCACTGCACTTGATAATACCAATTTTACTCATTTCTTCTCCTCTGGTCAAAAGATATCAATATTTAATAGTTAAATTTATCTACTTCTATACAGGCCATAATTCGTTTAATATGGCTCATATCCAACTGTTGATTAAGCTCATAATAATTAACCATTCCACATGATTGGCCAAGTTTTAACATCATCTCAAAGTCATAGCCTCTAGAAAGAGCAGTGGCGAAACCTCCCAGCATATATCCACGGTTTAATTCTGCTTCTTTTTCTACCTCAGATACACTCACTCTAAATACATTATCCGTAGTCAATACTAAACTTCCCCGCTTTCCTTGAGAAATTACAGCTACCTTTACTCCTTTTTCTATTATATAAAGACCTACCTTAATTAACTCATAATCATAATCAAGGTGTAGATTAGTAATCTCCTCTAAATCTTCCTTTTCTAATAGGACTAAATAAGGACTTGCCTTAAGACTGTTCTTAAGTCCATCTTTACTTAAGGAGACCAAGGTTTTTATACCCTTTATATTAGCATTTGCTATAATATCAAAATATAATTCATTGAGAGCCTCGAAAGTATTATTCCCAAGGCAGCAAACCAAAGAAGTATCATTAAGAAAGCTATTATATAGCTTAATAAAACCACCCATATCATCTCTAGTAATCCTAGGCTCTTTTGAATTTATTATTATTTGCCTATCCTCAAGTTGAATAATCGTACAGTCTAAGGTTTCATCCCTCAGCGGATAATATTCATGTGGTAGTCCTGCAACCATCAGCTCCTTATGGATATGGTTTCCATTTACTCCCCCAATAAATCCGCTTAAAAATACCTCTTCATTTAAAGCCTTTAATAGAAAAGCAAGCTCAATTCCCTCTCCTCCGGCACCATATATGGCTTCATTGGCATAATTTAATTCCTCTAGTTTTTCCAAACAATATTTTCTCTTAAGAATTGGATTTAAATCTATAGACAGAATCACATTCATCACCACCCCAAGTATATATATTATACACTTTATATAACTTTATTGGTAGGTATTATTGATTGCATAAATTTTTTGATAAGATATAATAATACTATGATAAAATCAATAGAGGGGGATGAACATGAAAGATTATACTGTATTTGATATATTAGGTCCTGTGATGATTGGCCCTTCCAGTTCGCATACTGCCGGTGCAGCTAGATTAGGAAAAATCGGAAAGGATATAGCATCCGAAGGATTTTATAAGGTTGAATTTCACTTACATGGGTCATTTGCTAAGACATATAGAGGACATGGTACAGATAAAGCATTGATTGCAGGAATATTAGGACTAGATCCTGCAGATGAAAAGCTTAAGGAATCATTTAAAATTGCTAAAGATAATAATCTAGAAATAGAATTTATTGAAACGGATTTAGGTCATCAACACCCAAATACGGTGAAGATATTATTCAAATACAAGGATAAGGATGACTTCTATGTCCTGGGCTCTTCTATTGGTGGAGGAAACATAGTTGTTTATAATATAAATGGCGATGAAGTTGAATTTACAGGTTTACATCCAATTATGCTTGTAAAATATAAGGATATGAAGGGTGTTATCAGTAAAATAAGCTCATTTTTATCTGAAATGGACATCAATATTGCCACTATGAAGGTTTCAAGGGAAAGAAACCTTGCAACTATGTTATGTGAAACTGATTCAAAAATAATAAAAGAAGCTGAAGAGAAAATATCTAGAATAGAAGGAGTAACTTATTTAAGAGTTATTAATACTATAAGGAGTTGAAATAATGTTTAATACAGGAAGTGAATTACTAAAACTATGCGAAGAAAAAAACGCTAAAATATATGATATAGTAATTTTAAAGGAAATGGATGCAATGGGTCTTTCTAGAGAGGAAGTATTGGATAAGATGAAAGGTACCTTAGAAGTGATGCAAGCTTCTGCAACTGCTGGTCTTAATAAGGAACTTATCTCCAACACAGGAATTACCGGTGGAAATTCCAAGAGAGTTGATGATTACAGAAAAAAAGGAAATACCTTAACAGGCGAAATGGTTAACTCTGCAATGGCAATGGCCCTTTCTACTTCAGAAGTAAATGCTTCTATGGGAAGAATATGTGCTGCTCCTACTGCAGGTGCATCAGGAATCCTACCTAGCACTATATTATCAGCTAAAGATAAATTGAACCTTTCAGACGAAATGCTCATCAATGGACTATATACAGCAGCAGGTATAGGCCAAATCGTAGCTAGAATTGCTACAATTTCAGGGGCTGAAGGTGGGTGCCAAGCAGAATGTGGTGTTGCCGCAGCAATGGGAGCAGCAGCCATAGTAGAAATGGCAGGAGGAAATCCCCAACAAGCACTGGATGCAGCAGGCTTTGCCCTAGCAAACATCCTAGGACTTGTATGCGATCCGATTGGTGGACTTGTTGAATTTCCATGTAATCTTAGAAACGCATCAGGCGTAGTAAATGGTCTGATTTCAGCTGACATGGCATTAGCTGGAGTACAGGCCCCTATACCATTCGATGAGATAGTTGAGGCAATGTACAAAGTAGGCATTGCCCTGCCTGAAACCTTAAGAGAAACAGCTCTTGGGGGATTAGCTGCCACTCCTACAGCAAGAGAATTGACTAAACATATTATAGAACAAAATCAATAAAAAATAGAAACATCAGAATATCAATTCTGGTGTTTCTATTTTTTATTGATGACTCTTATTTTACGCTTTCCATTCTGCTTCTAACAGATTTTTCAATCTGGTTGATCTTATCTATGGAATCCTCTTTTGAATTACCCTTTGTATAAATATACAGCTTGATTTTAGGCTCTGTTCCGGATGGCCTTACTGCATACCAGGATCCATCATCCATATAGTACTTTAGAACATCTGATACACCGGCATCGGTTTTATCATTAAGATAATCGATAGTTCTTTCAAGCTTCATATTACCTATTTTATGAATAGGATTACTTCTTATATCCTTCATTATTCTTCCTATAAGCTGCTGTCCTTCAAGTCCTTCAAGAACTATGGAAATAAGCTTCTCATTGTAATATCCATATTCTGAATATAAATCTTCTAGTACTTGTAATATACTCACTCCTTGTTTCTTATAGTAAGCACCCATTTCAGCTATAAGCATAGATGATACTACGGCATCCTTATCTCTTACTAAGGTTCCATATACATATCCAATACTCTCTTCATAACCGAAGATTAATTCATATTCCTTACTCATATCCCATTGGTTTGGTAGAGCACAGATATTCTTAAATCCGGTTAGAGTTTCAAACATTTTAACTCCATATTTATCTGCAATTGCCTTTCCAAGATCCCCTGTAACTATACTTTTTGCGATTGCAGCATTCTTTGGAAGATCTCCTTTTTCATATCTTTGAGTTAGGATGTAGTTAATCAATAATGCACCTGTTTGATTTCCATTAAGGAAAGTATATCCATTACTATTATTAACAGCCATAGCTACTCTATCACAGTCAGGATCAGTGGCTATAAGTATTTCTGCACCAACTTTTTGGCCTAATAGTGCAGAATATTCAAAGGCCTTAGTATCTTCGGGATTTGGATATCCTACAGTAGTAAAATCAGAATCTGGATTCTCCTGCTCAGGAACTACTATTATGTTAGTAAAGCCTCTTTCTTTTAATACCCTCCTTACAGGTATGTTGCCTGTACCATTTAAAGGAGAATAAACTATCTTAATGTCCTTATCAACATCCTCATGGATAGCCATTTTTAACAATTCTTGAATATATTCATCGTCAATTTCTTTGCTGATTATTTTTATCAAACCATTTTGTATACCTTCTTCTAAATCCATAGACTTAGTATCATTAAAGCTAATCTTATCAATTTCTCCTAGTATTTCATCGGCAATGTTGTCCAAAATCTGAGAACCTTCTTCCCAATAAACCTTGTACCCATTGTAGTCCTTTGGATTGTGGCTAGCGGTTACTACTATTCCCGAAATGCAATTTAGCCTTCTTACTGTATAAGATAAAATCGGTGTAGCTCTGATGTCATCAAAAAGATATGCTTTTATACCATTAGCAGCCAGTACTCTAGCAGCAATTTCTGCAAATTCATCAGAGTATCTTCTTACGTCATAAGCAATAGCTACTCCCCTGTCCATAGCTTCTTGCCCTTTAGAAGTAATTGTCTGAGCCAGTCCTTGAGTTGCTAGTGAAACAGTATATTTATTCATTCTGTTTGTGCCTGCTCCAATTTTTCCCCTAAGTCCTGCTGTTCCAAATTTAAGATCTGTGTAGAACCTGTCCTGGACTTCATCCTCATCAATCAAGGTTTTTAGCTCTTCCCTAGTTTCTAAATCGAAATACTCATCATTTAGCCATTCATTATATTTGTTTTTATATTCCACAAATCTTCCCCCTTTGTATCATATGATTTACTTTTAATTATAACCTATAAGAAAATAAATTTCACTTTATATTGGATATCTTTAACTCATTTCTTAAGAATATTCTTGTATTTTCCTATAATGAGGTGTATATATACTAGTTAGCTGCTACTTTGAAGTAAATAAGTCCCTTATATAGGGAATAGTTTTTAAACCAATCATCTAAGGAATAAGTTGCCATTCTCCCCCAATTTGAAGTTACAATATAACTTTTTCCATCTTTAGTCCTTATAAAGCCTGTTATAGTGATCCAGTGATTCTTTAGATCCTTAACATTGGTATTCCAAGTTAGGAGCATAACAGGATTATTTTCTTGAAGTCCATTTTTAATATAAGTTATAATGTTTTCTAAGTTCCATTTATTCCTAAAATATACAGGCTCTAATTTTACCCCCCTTGATTGTCCAAACTTTACGAATCCTTTTACCATATTCCCAATAGTAGGAACTCCATAAAAGGCTGGATTTATGAACTTAAATACATCATAAATATGACTAGTAAAGTCCACTTTATTTCTTGTCTTATAGGGATAAATAGAAGGTATATTTAATTCCCTTGATTTATACGCGCTTATATTAGCGGCTGCTACAACTCCACAGGCTCTATCTGCCCAAAACTTTGAAGTGAGCATAAAGTTGGTTAACCATCCTTGGTAACCTCCGTAATATTTTTCTTCAACTACTGAAAAGTTTCTATAGTCTTTAATATAAATTTCCTCTACTATGTTATCTAATGTGATATCTATCTTCATACGATTCACCACCATATTAAAGTATACCCATTGATATCCTATGGAAACTAAATATTATACCTTAAATATCGGAAGCAATTGCCTCACACCACTGAAACGAG
>CAZTEN010000024.1:13253-13495 GCA_964612495.1 uncultured Tissierella sp.
GACACACACCCCCAACAATTTACTCGTTTTAGAAGCAGGGAACATCAACACCTCGTTATTAATCTAAGGTGTTAGTTTATATATTTTGGGTATAATGAAAAAAGAAAGGAGATGGTACCAATGCTAAAGGTAAAAGTATTTTCAGATTTTGCTTGTCCATTCTGTTATCTAGGTGCATGTTTGTTAAATAGATTAAAAGAAGATGGGGTTGAATACGAAGTAGAGTGGATTCCCTTCGAGTT
>CAZTEN010000025.1:0-12954 GCA_964612495.1 uncultured Tissierella sp.
TCACATCACTGAAATGAGGTGAGTGATTAGTACACACACCTTGTTAGTAAAAGGTGCCCGCCACTTAAAAAAGTGGGGGACGTATATCTACACCTCATTATAGCATATAGTCCATAATTTTAGAACATTATCAACTATTAATCCCCAATTACCTAATAAGGAAAATAAGGTTTTCCACAGGCTTACCCACATTATCCACAATCTTAAGCATAAGTTGTCCACAAAGTTAACAACAGGTAAAATAAATATAAAATAAAGATTAATTTATGTTAGTTTTATTCCTAATAGTGGGTATTATAATATCAAATAGTATAAGACCCTTATAAAGTGGGCTTATATGAGAGGAGTTGGGTTTATGAATTTAAATTACGCTGGCAAAAATGTTGAGGTAACTCAAGCTCTTAGGGATGTAACTGAGAAGAAACTGAGTAAGCTAGACAAATATTTCCAGAGGGACTTCGTAGGTAATGTTACATTTAGTACAGAAAAGAATAGAAAGATAATTGAGGTTACCATAAACCTACCTGGAACAATTTTACGTGCCGAAGAATCAAGCGATGATATGTATGCATCAATTGATAAGACTGTGGATATTTTAGAAAGACAAATCAGAAAGTATAAAACTAGATTGCAAAAGAGATATCGAGATAATGAAACTATTAGATTTGAAAATGTAGTACCTTTACCTGTAGCAGATGATAGTGAAAAGCCATCATTAGTCAAAACCAAGAAATTTACCCTAAAGCCAATGTCATCTGATGAAGCTATACTACAGATGGAGCTACTTCGACATAACTTCTTTGTCTATCAGGATGCAGATACTGAAGATATATCAGTAGTATATAAAAGAAAAGATGGAAACTATGGTTTGATACAACCGGAGATTTAAATACAGAGTGCAGGAGAAATCCTGCACTTTCTATTTTTTCTGTCATATACAGTGCTCTTAAGAAAAGAATGCTGTATATTTTTTATGCATTGTTAAAATATACATTAAGTGATAAAATATTTATGCTTAAGCAGTATGAAAGGATGGTTCAATAATGGGCTTATTAAATATGGTATTTGGCACCTATAGTGAAAGGGAATTGAAGAAGATTTCATCCCTTGTAAATAAAGTTATGTCTTTGGATGAGACTATAGCTAAGTTGACTGATAAGGAATTAAAAGAGAAGACACAAGAATTTAAAAATAGATATAATGAGGGCACGACTCTGGATGAATTATTGCCGGAGGCTTTTGCAGTTGTAAGAGAAGCATCCTGGAGAGTCCTTGGAATGAAGCATTTCAAGGTGCAAATCGAAGGCGGAATAATACTCCACCATGGAAGAATTTCAGAGATGAAGACAGGAGAAGGAAAAACTCTGGTTTCTACATTACCGGCATATTTAAATGCCATTACAGGAAAGGGAGTTCATATAGTTACAGTGAATGACTACTTGGCTCGTCGTGATAGACAATGGATGGGTAAGCTTTATGAATTTTTGGGATTAAGCGTAGGCTGTATAGTCCATGGAATTACTAATAAAGAGCGTAAGGAAGCCTACCGATGTGATATTACCTATGGAACTAATAACGAATTTGGTTTTGACTATCTTCGAGATAATATGGTAATCTACAAAGAAGAAATGGTTCAAAGAAACCTTTATTATGCCATAGTGGATGAGGTTGACTCTATTCTGGTGGATGAGGCTAGAACACCACTTATTATCTCAGGACAAGGGGATAAGTCTACGAAGCTATATGAGGTTGCCAACAACTTCGTAAGAAATCTTACAAGCAGAAAAATAGACCCTAATGAAGAGAAACAGGATCCATTTAATAGGGAGATTAAAGAGGAAACTGTAGATTTTCTTATAGATGAAAAGGCAAGGTCTATCTCCTTAACTGAAAATGGTACTGCTAAGGCTGAAGGTTTCTTTGGATTGGAGAATTTAGCCGATGTTGAGAATATGGAAATAGCTCATCACATAAACCAAGCATTAAAGGCAAAGGCCATAATGAAAAGGGATATAGACTATGTGGTCAAGGATGGAGAAGTTATTATAGTAGACGAATTTACCGGACGTCTAATGTTTGGTAGGAGATATAGCGATGGTCTACATCAGGCTATAGAGGCAAAGGAAGCTCTTAATGTAAGAAGCGAGTCTAAAACCCTGGCTACTATAACATTCCAAAATTACTTTAGAATGTATGAAAAGCTTGCAGGTATGACAGGTACTGCTAAAACTGAAGAAGATGAATTTAGAGAAATCTACAATATGGACGTAGTAGAGATTCCAACTAATAAGCCTGTCATAAGAGAGGATTTAGGAGATAGCGTATATAAAAACGAGGAAGCTAAGTTTAGAGCTGTAGTAAAGGAGATAAAGGAAAGACATTCTACAGGACAACCTATACTTGTAGGTACTGTTACAATAGAAAAGTCGGAAGTTCTATCTAGAATGCTTAAGAAGGAAGGCGTTACCCATGAGGTCCTAAATGCTAAGCAGCATGAAAGAGAGGCTGAAATAGTAGCTCAAGCCGGTAGATTTGGGGCAGTAACCATTGCAACCAATATGGCAGGAAGAGGAACGGATATAGTCCTTGGTGGAAATCCAGAGAATATAGCTAAGCTGGAAATGAAGAAAAAGGGCTATACAGATGAAGTCCTTGCCCTAGTGGATAGCTTCTTTGATGTGGATATTCCGGAGGTAATAGAGGCAAGAAGCGTTTATAACGATTTGGTTGAAAAGCACAAGGTGGATACTGATAAAGAGCATGAGAAGGTAGTAAAAGTAGGCGGGCTTCATATTATTGGTACTGAACGACATGAGTCCAGGCGTATAGATAACCAGTTAAGAGGTAGATCGGGTAGACAGGGAGACCCTGGTAGCTCCAGATTCTATATATCCCTTGAAGATGATTTGATGAGACTATTTGCAGGGGATAGGTTCAGAAGTATAATAGATAGTATGAATATGCCGGAAGATGAACCTTTAGAACATTCCTTACTGACAAAGACTATTGAAAACGCTCAAAAGAAAGTTGAAGGAAACAACTTTGGAATCAGAAAGCACGTATTAAAATATGATGATGTAATGAATAAGCAGAGAGAAGTAATCTATGGGGAAAGAAGAAGAGTACTAGAGGGAGCAGACTTAAGGGACCATATAGCAGAAATGGCCAAAAATCTAGTGGATGCTAATATAGAAATATTTACTAGACAGACTAAGCTAGTTGAAGAATGGGATCTAGATGGCTTGGAAGACTTTGCAGCTAATCTGTTTGGTCTTAAGAAGGGAATATTCCATGGTATAGATAAGAATTCATTGACCAAGGAAAAATTATCCCAAATTGTTATGGAAAAGGCAGAAGGCTTATATAAGGCCAAGGAAGATGAATTTGGTGGGGATAAATTCAGAGAAATCGAGAGGGTAATCCTTCTACAAGTAGTAGATAGAAAGTGGATGGACCATATCGATGCTATGGATCAACTAAGACAGGGTATAGGCTTAAGGGCTTATGGGCAACAGGACCCTGTAATGGCATACCAAAAAGAAGGTTTTGATATGTTCGATGCTATGAATGAGAGCATCGCTGAGGATACGGTAAAATTTTTATATCATGTAGTACATCCTGAAAAGGTGGAAAGAAAGAGAGTAGCCGATCCAACTTCAACAAACCTGGATAATGAGCCTGTTAATAGAACAGTTGTTAACAAGGAAAAGAAAATAGGCAGAAACGACCCATGCCCATGTGGAAGCGGGAAGAAGTATAAGAAATGCTGTGGGGCCAACTTATAACGAGGTGATTTAAATTGGAAGATATTTATTTAGTTAGAGAAAACCTTAAGGATATAAAGTCCATGGTTACTGAGCTGGGTGATTCTCTTTGACATTCCTGGTCTAAAGGATAGAGTAGGGGATCTTGAAAGGCTTACCTATGAAGAAGACTTTTGGAAGGATGCTCAAAAAGCACAGAAGATAATGCAGGAATTCAAAAACTCCACCTTAGAGATTAAGGAATATGAGAGTCTTATGTCGGAAATAGAGGACTTAGAAACTCTTATTGAACTAGTAATTGAGGAAGAATCCTATGAAGATTATAAGGAAATAGAAAGAACCATGAACCATGTGGAGAAATTGGCTCAAGAATTCAAGCTTTCTACCCTATTAAGCGGAGATTATGACAGGAATAATGCCATACTTTCCATACATTCAGGGGCAGGAGGACTGGAGGCACAGGATTGGGCTGAAATGCTCCTTAGAATGTATAGAAGGTGGGCTGAGTCAAAGGAGTATGGGACTGAAACCCTAGATTTGATATCGGATACTGAGGGTGGTATAAAATCTGTTACCTTATTGATTAAGGGAATAAATGCCTATGGATATCTTAAATCTGAGAAGGGAGTTCATAGACTAGTTAGAATTTCACCATTTGACTCAGCAGGAAAGAGACACACATCCTTTGCCTCTATAGATGTCTTTCCTCAAATAGATGATGATGTGGATATTGAGATTAACGAAAAGGATTTAAAGGTTGACACCTATAGAGCCTCTGGTGCAGGCGGCCAGCATGTTAATACTACTGATTCTGCTATTAGGATTACACATATTCCAACCGGTATAACCGTACAGTGTCAGTCTGAAAGATCCCAGCATACGAATAGGGCTACTGCAATGAACATGTTAAAGGCAAAGTTGATTCAAATTAAGGAAGAGGAAAATAAAGAAAAGATTGATGACCTTCAAGGTAATTATTCTCAAATAGGCTGGGGTTCCCAGATTAGATCCTATGTATTCCACCCCTACAGTATGGTAAAGGACCATAGAACAAATGCTGAAGTCGGTGATGTATACAGGATTATGGATGGAGATATAGATATATTTATAAACGAATATTTGAAATACAAAGCCCTTCAATAGGGCTTTTATTTTTAACAATTCTTAAATTACCTTTAATTGGAACTATTTGCAAATATTTTTGTAACTATTTTGTAACAATTAAAGAAATTTTGAAGCTAATATGTTATTATACAATTATGAGAATTTTTTGGCTTACATGATTTGTCATATGGTTTGTTTAACAATTTTTAGAAAATTGCATACGTTGTAAAGGGTTTTTAAAATGGAACTAGATGGGCAGAAAAGAGGATAAGTTAGATGGATATTGTTAAGATATTAGTTGATGAGTTAGGACTTAAAACACAAGATGTGAAAAATGTAATAAGCTTGCTGGATGAAGGAAATACGATTCCTTTTATTGCAAGGTACAGAAAGGAACAGACCGGCGAGATGCAGGATGTAACCTTAAGAGAACTGTTCAATCGTCTTACATATCTTAGGAACTTAGAAACAAGAAAAGAAGAAGTTATAAGATTAATAGATGAACAAGGAAAATTAACTGAAGAACTAAAGAAGGATATTATCAAAGCCGATACACTACAGAGAGTAGAGGATTTATATAGACCATATAAACAAAAGAGAAGAACCAGGGCAACTATTGCTAAGGAAAAGGGCCTGGAGCCTTTAGCAGATTTAATCTTAGGTCAAAACTTATCTAAACATGAATTTCAAAATAAAGTTTTATCCTTTATAGATGAAGAAAAAGGAGTAGGAACAGAAGAAGAGGCTATAAATGGCGCTATTGATATTATTGCGGAAATAGTATCCGATAATCCTGATTATAGGGAAAGAATTAAGAAGATATTACATAGCAAGGGCCTAGTGGTTTCGGAAGAGGCAAATAAGGAAGAAAATACAGTCTATGAAATGTATTACCATTATAAGGAGCCTGTTAAATCAATTCCTAATCATAGAATACTGGCCTTAAATAGAGGAGAAAAGGAAAAGAAACTTAAAGTAGCTATAAGTGGACCTGATGATGAAATAACATCTCTTATAAAATCCCTTATGATTAAAGAGCAGTCCTGGACTGTCCAATACCTTGAAACTGCCATTCTGGATGGATATAAAAGGCTTCTCTTTCCTTCCTTAGAGCGTGAGATAAGAAACAACCTTACTGAAAGAGCAGAAGAAGATGCAATAAAAGTCTTCTCCATGAATCTTAAACCCCTATTGTTGCAAGCACCAATTAAAGGAAAAAACGTAATGGCTATAGATCCAGGCTTTCGTACGGGATGTAAGGTTGCAGTAATTGATGAGACCGGAAAGCTTATGGATTACGTAACCGTTTATCCTACAGAGCCACAAAATCAAGTGGAAAAGACCAAGGTAAAATTAAAGGAATTAGTCAAGAAATATGGGATAAATATTATATCCATAGGTAATGGAACCGCATCTAGGGAGACGGAATTTGTCGTTGTCGAAATATTAAAGGAATTAAATGACGATATTTCTTATATAATAGTTAGTGAAGCAGGGGCTTCGATTTATTCAGCATCGGAAGTTGGAATAGAAGAATTTCCCAATCTTGATGTTACTATTAGGGGAGCAGTTTCCATAGGAAGAAGATTGCAAGACCCTTTGGCTGAACTGGTGAAAATAGAGCCAAAGCATATAGGGGTTGGACAATATCAGCACGATTTAAACCAAGGGAAATTGGATGAGGCTCTGACAGGTGTTGTAGAGGACTGTGTTAATAGTGTAGGGGTGGATTTAAACACTGCAAGTCCTTCCTTGTTAAAGTATGTAGCAGGAATATCAGGTAAAGTAGCTAACAATATAGTAAGTCATAGAGAAGAAGTTGGGAAATTCAAATCCAGAAAGGAGATCTTAAAGGTCAAGGGACTGGGACCTAAAACATTTGAACAGTGTGCAGGATTTCTAAGAATTCCGGGAGCTAAGAATCCTTTAGATAATACAGGAGTTCATCCTGAATCCTATGAAGTTGCAGAGGAACTTATAAGGCTGGATTATAAAAATATGGGTATAGATGAAATAGCAAGCAAATTACAAGTTGGAATACCAACTCTAAAGGATATTATTAAGGAACTTGAAAAGCCGGGTCGTGATCCAAGAGATGAGTTACAGAAACCTATATTGAAGCAGGATATATTAAAGATTGAGGATTTAAAAAAGGACATGATATTAGACGGCACTGTAAGAAATGTAGTTGACTTTGGTGCCTTTGTTGATATTGGAGTTAAGGAGGACGGACTCGTCCACATCTCACACCTATCAGATAGGTTTATAAAACATCCTAATGAAGTAGTCAAGGTTGGGGATATTGTTAAGGTCAAAGTACTAGATGTTGATATTAATAGAGGTAGAATCTCACTAAGTATGAAATAAATACACTAGGGGGGTAGTGAATGGTAGATTCAAGCAAATCTGAAGATATAAGTAATTTATCCATAATTGAAAGTTCTAAAATGATGAGGGAATTATCTGATGAAATATTTCATGATTTTAAGAATATATTAACTACAATTTCCGGATTAGCACAATTATCCATGTTAAAAACACAATCCGATGAAATTAAAGATTATATGGCTCATATTAATCGAGCAACCTTTGATTTTAAGGATACCCTTGATAAATACTATAGTTATACAAGTGGGGGTCAATTGGAGATCAAACCTTACGTTCTTAAGGATATTTTAAATAATGCATTGGAAATGATATCATATAAAGTGAATAAATCAAATAATTGTGATAATATTATAAAAATGGTAGTGGATATAGGGTCAGATGCCTCGGTTATATGTAGTGAAAATCAAGTTAAACAAACTTTATTGAATATAATTATGAATGCAATAGATGCTATGGAGGATAATGGAGGAACCTTAACTATAGAGTTGATAGATGATGGTCATTTTGTAATTCTAAATGTCATAGATACAGGAGTAGGAATAGCTGAAGAAAATCTAGGGAGGGTTTTTGAATCCAAGTTTACAACCAAGGAATTCGGTACAGGATTGGGACTAATAATTGCAAAAAATAATCTAGAAAAGCTTGGAGGGTCTTTAAACTTAACAAGCAAGGTAAATCAAGGAACTAAAGTTGAGATGAGATTTCCGATATACGATGAAAACAAAGAAGGCTAAAGATAAGCCTCCTTAAAAAATACTAAAGAGAGGTGTTTACATGAAGCTAGGGCTTATTATAAACCCTATAGCAGGCATGGGTGGAAAGGTTGGATTAAAGGGTACAGATGGCCCGGAGGTATTGAAAAAAGCACGAGAACTTGGGGCAAGAGAGGAATCGCCTATAAAAGCAAAATCAGCATTAAAGGTACTATTACCTATAAAGGATGAGCTAGAAATCTATACTTATCCCGGCGAAATGGGAGAAGATGAATTAAAAGCTCTTGGATTTGAACCAAAGGTACTGGGGCTTAAAAAAAGCTTAACCGGACCTGAGGATACAGAAGAGGCAGCAAAGGAAATGCTGGATAAGGATATAAAGCTTTTAATGTTTGCCGGAGGAGACGGAACTGCAAGAAACATATATAATGCTGTTGGGGATAAGGTGCCTGTAATCGGTATACCGGCGGGGGTAAAAATACATTCAGGAGTATATGCCAATCATCCCAAGAGTGCGGGAGAGGTTGCATTAAAGTATTTGACAGAGGAAGGTATCCGAACTAAGGAAGCTGAGGTTATGGATATTGATGAGGAAGCCTTCAGAGAAGGACTTGTTACTGCAAGGCTCTATGGTTATATGTTAATACCCCATATGGAAAACCTGGTTCAGAATCAGAAATCCGGTGGAATATCATCCCATGATGATGTATTGAAGGGAATTGCTGAAAGAATCATTGAGGAGATGGAAAGGAAACCGGATACCTATTTTATAATTGGGTCCGGATCTACAACTAGACCTATAATGGAGGAATTGGGCCTACCTAATACCCTTCTTGGAATTGATATAGTAAAGAATAAAGACCTTATAGGCTCAGATTTAAATGAAAAACAAATCCTTGATATCATAGATGGTCATAAGGCCAAGATAGTCGTAACGGTAATTGGAGGCCAGGGCTATATATTCGGAAGAGGAAACCAGCAACTTAGTGGAGAAGTAGTAAAGAGAGTTGGTAAGGAAAATGTAATAGTCATTGCACCTAAGGAAAAGCTTATGTCACTAGGGGATAATCCCCTTTTGGTCGATACAGGAGATGAAGAAGTAAATGGCCTGTTCAACGGCTATATGAAGGTAGTTATCAACTATTCATCAGTACAGCTTGTCAAGGTTAAAGGACTGTAGAATATCTACTTGACACATATATATAAGAGTCATATAATATAATTGTAATAGATCTTCAGGGGGAGGTGTGATTCCTCACCGGCGGTAGAGCCCGCGAGCCGAAAGGTTGACTTGGTTAGATTCCAAGGCCGACAGTATAGTCTGGATGAAAGAAGATATTATAATAGACTTTATGCCTATTAACCCCGGAGAATTCTTCGGGGTTTAATTATTTTGCAGTAATTATTCCTGAAGCAATATTAAATTGGAGGGATTTATATGTATACACTTAAAAGAGAAACATGGAACACAAGGGTAATGGTGAAGATTGCAGTCCTATCCGTTATTGCATTTATACTGATGTTCTTCGAATTTGCGCTTGTTTGGCTTGCGCCGCCATTTATGAAGCTGGATATATCCGATTTACCGGCCTTAATAGGAGCCTTTGCAATAGGACCTATGGCAGGGGTAATTATTGAGTTGATGAAAAACCTGCTAAATCTTCTTATTGAAGGGTCAACAACCGGTGGGGTTGGAGAATTAGCAAACTTCGTAGTTGGAGCAGCCTTCGTGTATACTGCAGGAGCCGTTTATTATAGGGATAAGACATTCAAGAGTGCAATAATAGGTCTTGGACTAGGAACACTTGTAATGACCTTAGTAATATCAATAGCTAACTACTATGTAATGTTCCCATTCTATGCCAAGCTATTTGGAATGAAAATCGAGGACTTAGTAGCTATGGGTACTCAAATAAATAGTAAGATAACCGATATGAAGGCCATGGTAATCTATGCTATACTACCATTTAACATCCTTAAGGGATTAGTGCTATCAGTACTTACCATAATAATCTACAAGAGAGTATCGCCTATACTTCATAAATAAGAGATAAAAAAACGAGTGGATAAGCACTCGTTTTTTTATCTCTTATTTTGCAAATTTTGCTACCGGAGTCTTTTCAAGCACCTTGATGATTACATTAGCTATGAAAGCATCAACTCCATGATGAAGGATGGTTCCTATACAGGTAATTACCAATAGCTTATATACGTCAAGTCCTATAAATGGAATAACTACAAGTGCTTCTAGGATTCCGTGGATTGGTGCTGTAATAATTGATGCCTTCGTATAGGACATGCCCTTCTTAATAAGATATGCTCCAAGCACCCCTATGGGGATGTGCATCAAGGCTCTGGCTCCAACTAAAGGTCCAAGGTTTAAGAAGAATCCAAATGCTGAACCTAAGCCTACTAGAATAGCTACTTGAGGTCCCAATAACATTGAAATAAACATAGGTACGTGTGAACCTAAAGTAGCTGTAAATGGTGGGATAACAACCTTAAAAAACACTGCAAAAGGAATTATGATTGCGAGACCTGTAAGTAAAGCTGTGACAGTTAGTTTTTTAGTATTCAATAAAGTAACCTCCTAAAATATTTAATGTATACTCTATGGATAAATTATAGCAGGTGTATATACAACTGTCAACGCAAGTTAACAGCTTAGCAATATAGAAAAAATGCACACCTATGGAACATTGTAATGTCCCACATATGTGCATTAGATTGCAATATGCTGTCACTAATTAAAAGTTTTATCTTGCAGAATTGCTGCAGTATGAGCTGCAATCTTTGCATCCAAATTTTTCTTCCCATAATTCATCTGCAACAGGAGCCCATTTCTCTGCAACATCATAACATTTAGCACTTAAATCGCGAACATCTTCCGGATCTTTCATATCTGTGGATTTAGCTCCAGATTCATCTACCATTCTTGTTAAACTTCCCGGGTTATCCAACAAAGGACACGGACGCAAGTGATTTTCATTAAAAGGCTGATTTTCTTTATATTGCATGAACAGAGGATTTTTATATGCTTCCAGCAATGTATGTTTATGAATGTTTGAATCTGAGTAATGTATAAAAGCACATGGCTCAATATCACCGTTTGCATTAATGTGCATATAATTTCTGCCTCCGGCTATACAACCGTTTATGTATTCGCCGTCGTTCCAAAAGTCCATGGTAAAAATAGATTTTGTAGCTCTGAATTTTCTTATTTGCTCATACATGTATTTACGCTGGTCTGCTCTTGCCAATAATTCCGGAGCTGCATCATTTCCAACAGGCATATATGTAAAGAACCATGCAAATTTAGCTCCTTTTTCTATCATATCATCAAAGTATTCTTCGCTTCCTATTACTTCAGTATTTGCACTTGTGTAGCAGCAAGAAATACCAAAGGGAAGTTTTTTATCCTTAAGAATTTCCATTGCTTTTTTAACCGACTGATAGGTTCCTTGACCCCTTCTTGAATCGGTTGCTTCCTCAAAGCCTTCAACACTTATGGCCGGTATAAAGTTTTTCACACGAAGCATCTCATCGGCAAACTTTTCATCAATAAGTGTTGCATTTGTAAATGCTAAAAATGCACAATCATCATGCTTTTCACAAAGTTTAATAATGTCATTTTTACGAACCAAAGGCTCGCCGCCTGAATAAATGTACATATATGTTCCTAATTCTTTTCCTTGCACAATTATGCTGTCCAATGTTTCATAATCCATATTCATATTATTTCCGTAATCTGCTGCCCAGCAACCTGTACATTGCAGGTTACATGCAGATGTGGGGTCCATCAAAATCGCCCAAGGTATATTACAGTTATTTTCTGCTCTAGCCTTTCTTTGGCGTTTTCCCCCTAATATTGTTGCATTGATAAGAAAGTTTTCAAACAGTTTTCTTCTAACATCGGGCTCAATGTCAGTGTACAAACTTTTAACAAGTTTGTACCAGTTGTTGTTCTTGTCTTTCAAAGCAGGTTCAATCGAACTCATTTGGGCGTCTGTGATGCCATCTTTATCAAATTTTTTTACCCAATCCAACATTTTTGGAATGTTATTATCAGGGTCGGCATCCAAATAAGCAAGGGCCTTTTTCAATCCATAAGTTTGCAAATTTTCAAACATACTTTTTTCATTCACAATATAACCTCCCTATTTATATATTGTTATCCCTTTTGGTATGCCTTGATTTTTATGGTTGCTTTTTTTATTTCTTTACTCGCATACCATACCTTTTATAGAATGTAATCCGGTGCAAGGGATTACTAATGTAATTAAAAAACTAACGTATCCTATTTTTTGATATCATGATATCAAATTTTCCTAATAATGTCAATGCCATTGGCTAAAAAAACTCTTATGAGCAAAGTGAACAAATTTAGAAGAAAGTTGTTTACAATATAAGAATATATAATAAAATAAAGATGTAGAATAGTGGATAGTATGGCTACTATCCTAGCTAAGAGGAATGAAGAAGGCTAGTGAAGCATTCTAATAGATATTTTTTGAGAATTAAAGGAAAAGGTGAGTTAGTGGAGATAATTTTAAAGGGTTTAAAGGAAACTGAAGAATTTGGGATGAAGTTGGGAAAATTACTTAAAAAGGGAGACATTCTGTGTTTAAATGGAAGTTTGGGAGCCGGTAAAACTACCATGACCAAGTCTATAGGCTTAGGTCTTGGGGTGGAGGAATATATAACCAGCCCTACCTTTGCCCTTATTAATCAATATTCAGGTAGACTTCCGGTATATCATTTCGATGTTTATAGACTTGAGAATGCCCATGAGTTATATGATTTAGGATTTGACGATTACTTCTATGGAGACGGAGTATGTATAATTGAATGGGCAAATAAAATAGATAAGATTATCCCAAAGGAAAGAATAGTTATTGATATAGAAAAAGGCAAAAGCGATGATGAGAGAATTTTAAGGCTTTCAGGCTCTGGGCTGAGATTCGGAGACCTTTTTAAGGAGTTGA
>CAZTEN010000026.1:0-12619 GCA_964612495.1 uncultured Tissierella sp.
CTATATCATCTGAAATTCGAGAAGAAATGTGCAAGGCAGCTGTTACAATTGCAAAATCAGTAGGATATACTTCTGTGGGAACAGTGGAGTTTATATATGAAAAGGGCGAGTTTTTCTTCTTAGAGATGAATACAAGAATACAGGTTGAACATACAATAACTGAAATGGTAACCTCTGTGGATATTGTTAAAGAACAAATTTCTATAGCAGTGGGTAAGGCCTTGAGCTTAAAGCAAGAAGACGTAAAATTTACTGGGCATTCAATTGAATGTCGTATATATGCTGAAGATCCTAGCAATTCTTTTATTCCTTCTCCTGGTGAAATAACTAATTGCATAATGCCAGGTGGTCCAGGTATTAGGGTAGATTCAGGCGTAATAGCGGGATATACAGTAAGTACTTACTATGATCCTATGTTATCTAAGCTAATAACATATGGAAGGGATAGGGAAGAAGCAGTATCAAGGATGTACAGAGCGCTTAGAGAATATTATATAGAAGGAATTAAGACTAATATTCCCCTTTTGATGGCAATTATGAAGGATAAAGATTTTAAAGAATGTGATATAAGTACTAAATATTTAGAAGAGAAAGATACCCTTATTAACAATTCCTATTCTGAAAGAAAGACGATTTATATTTCTATAGAAAATTCAAATTAGACCCATTGCCAAATCATGCCTGTTGCTATTAAATTAAGACTTAAGTCCCATTATTATTGATTATATATACTAATAGCTTTAATACATCTTGTATGATAAAATATAATGCACACAATATGTAGTTAGGAGGTTAGTTAATGCTTAAGGTTGAAAAGCGTAATGGAAAGATTGTGGATTTTGAAGGTGATAAGATTGAAATAGCCATTGGTAAGGCTATGAAGGAAACGGAAAAGGGTTTAGATGAAGTTATTGCAAAGAGGATTGCAGAGACGGTTTTTAATGAATTTAGCAATCTAGAAAGGGTTCATATCGAGCAGATTCAAGACCTGGTTGAAATTGAGCTAATGAAGTTAAGACCTGATGCCGGTAAGAAATATATAATCTACAGAGAAGAGAGAACCAAGCTAAGAGAACAAGGCTGGAATATGACCGATCTTCAAAGGGATATATATGAAAAGAAGTATAGATATGATTCTGAGACCTTTGACCAGTTCTTAGAAAGGGTAAGTGGTGGCAATAGCCCTATAAAGAAGGCTATAAAGGACAAGAAGTTTATGCCGGCAGGAAGAATTTTAGCCGGACGTGGATTAGACAAGTTGGGTAGAAAGATCACACTTAGTAACTGCTATGTAATGCCAAAAGTTGAGGATAACATCGAATCCATCTTCGATACAGCAAAATACCTAGCCAGGACCTATTCCTACGGCGGAGGAGTTGGACTTACTCTATCTAAATTAAGACCTAAAGGAGCTAGGGTAAATAATGCTGCAAGTTCTACTACAGGAGCGGTATCATTTATGGACCTTTATTCATTGGTCACCGGTCTGATCGGTATGAGGGGAAGACGTGGAGCCCTAATGCTAAACCTGGATGTAAATCATCCGGATATTCAAGATTTCATAGATGTAAAAAATGACTTAAGCAAGGTCACTTATGCAAATATATCCGTAAATATAGACAATAAATTTATGGAAGCAGTAAAAAACAATGAAGAGTATGAGCTCTATTTCCATGTAGAGGCTACAGGAGAAGAGATTTCCAAGAAGATTAATGCTAGAGACTTATTTAGAATTCTTGCTAAGAATAACTGGAATATGGCAGAGCCGGGAATTCTTTATCAAGATAAAATCAACTCCTGGCACCTAATGAGCGAAGACGAAACATTCGAATATACAGGAGTAAATCCTTGTGCTGAAGAGCCACTCCCAGCGTTTGGAAGTTGTAACCTTTCCTCCATAAATTTAAGTGAATTCGTTAAGAATCCATTTACCAAATATGCGAGATTTGAGTTTGAAAAATTCTCCGACTTAGTTCATAACGGAGTTATATACCTAAATGAGGTCTTAGATGAGAATATGAATCTACATCCCCTAGAGCAACAAAGGGAGATGTCAAGGGACTTAAGACAGATTGGACTGGGAATTATGGGACAGGCTGATATGTTTGTCAAGCTTGGAATAAAATATGGAAGCAGTGAATCTATTAGCTTAATTCATCAAATTGGAAGAACTACTATTAATGAAGCTCTCAGACAATCTGCCTTATTAGCCAAGGAAGATGGACCTTTCCCTAGATACAAAGCTGAAGCAATATTAAGATCTCCCTTCCTATTATCCAATGCTGATGAAGACGTTATGGATTTAATTAAGGAGCACGGTCTTAGAAATAGCCAGCTCTTAACCATTGCCCCAACAGGAAGTATATCTACTCTTATTGGCTGCAGCAACGGAGTTGAGCCGATATTCCAGATTGCATATACGAGAAAATCCGAGTCACTTCATTTAGAAGATACCTACTATAAGGTGTTTACACCTATAGCAAAGGCATATATGGATATTAACAACCTTGGAAGGGAAGAAGACCTTCCGGATTACTTCATCACAACATCTAACTTAGATTATAAGTCCAGAATAGAGGTGCAGGCAGCATGGCAGCAATATATAGATGCAAGTATATCATCAACGGTAAATGTGCCGAATGAATTTACTGTTGAAGAAGTAGAGGACCTATATCTATATGCTTGGGAAAATGGATTGAAGGGGATTACAATCTATAGGGATGGGTGTACTAGAAGTGGTATTTTAATAACTAACAAGCCTAAGAATAGACAGGAAAAAATAAAGGAGTTGCAAATACAGATAACTGAACTTGCTGCCGAATCCCTACAAGAAGATCCTGATAAATGTCCTATGTGTGGTGGAAAGCTTAATCATACAGGCGGATGTTCTGAATGCCAGGACTGTGGCTATAGTCCATGTGCAATATAGGCAATCTCGGTATTTCATTATGGTTATGATATTAAATCTATGATATACTTTATTCTAAGAAACAAATAATTACAATCAATATATGAAAGCTGGGACATTATTGAACGGAAAGTTGAAAAAGCTAATGATAATTAGTATATTCTTATGGATGGCAGCAAATTTTCACCATCCTGTTACACCTAGTCATTTTACTGCCTTAAATATGCCTAACCATATATTTGGAACATCTTATGCAATGATGGTGTTTGGAAGTTTTCTTACAGCTCCTATATGGGGGAGTTGGGGAGATGGCAAGAGTCGTATTAAGGTAATATTTTTCTCTACTCTTTTATATGGCATTGGACAGATAGGATTTGCATTTTCAACATCACTTTGGAGTATTTTATTCTTTAGAGCAGTTTCAGGAATAGCCAATGGAGGTTATAGTGGTGGACTTATGGCAGCCGTAGTGGATACGACAACAGAGGACAATAGAAGTATGTCCATGGCCAGATATACTACTATAATGCTTATATCGTCATCGATTGGGTATCTAATCGGAGGTATATTAGGATTTTTATCACCTCAAAAGGTTATATTAATACAAGCCTTAACCATGTTTCTTATAAGCTTCTCCTTTAGATTTATAGTAGGTGAGACGAATTATAATCTAAAAGAAGGCTTAGATAATAAGGTGGTGTTCATATGGGATATTTTAAGGGATTCCAAGAAGTCAAAGGAAGTGTTTACAACTTGGATGGTGGTATTCCTAGGATTTACCTTCTTCATAAATCTTGCTTTCGCCAGCAACAACAATGCCTTCAATTATTATTTAAAGGAACAGCTTGATTTTAAGCCCATTGTAAACGGAATATGGAAGACTATTACAGGAATAGTGGGCTTAATAGTAAATCTAACTATCAATGTATGGATTTTAAAGAGTAAGGATGCAAGGCGTTCAATGCTTGGATTAATCCTAATAGGCTCCATATCCGGAGTAATGATTATTTTAAATCCGTCTATTTATCAGTTTATGTTTTGGAATCTAATCTTCTTTACCCTCATTAATATGATGGTTCCTATACTTCAAAACTTGGCTGTACAGGGTGGTAAGACAGATGTTGGATTAATGTCTGGAATCTATAATGCAATTAGGGCTCTAGGAGAAGTAGTAGGCTCAGTGGTAGCAGGCTTTTCATATAATTTAAGCTCTATGGCACCTTTTGGCATATCAACCCTAGCCTTAATTATAGCCTTTGTATTGGGTTTAAGTGGAAAAGGCAAGAGTGAACAAGGAACAGTTTAAAGTTATAGTATGAAGCCCTGAAAATCCAACGACTTTCAGGGCTTTAGTATTTTTTGCTATTTAAAAGGAATATATTAGTAAAGAATATTTCTATAGAAGTTTTATATTTGGGTATCAATTAGTATATAGCCTTAAGGAGTTGATTAAATGACTTTGAATTTTAAATTAAAACCTGAAGAACTAACAAGTGTATGCAAATTGGAAGATCTGCCCTTTGAAACAACAGCTGAAATAAAGCCTTTAGAGGGGATAATAGGTCAAAAAAGGGGGACTGATGCCTTAAGCTTTGGTCTTAAGATGAAGAAGAAGGGTTACAATATCTACGTTACAGGTATGGGAGGAACCGGACGGAGTACCTTTACCAACTCCATTGCTAAGGAGTTTGCATGTAAGCAGCCTGTGCCATCTGATTGGGTTTATCTATATAACTTTGCTAAAAAGGAATCACCTAAGGCATTGAGTTTAAAGCCGGGAGATGGTAAGAAGTTTAAAGAAGATGTTGAGGGTGTAATTGAAAACTTAAAGAAGCTTGTTCCTGAAAGTTTTAAAGGAATGGAGTATGAAAGCAGGAGAAATGATATCATTCGAATTGCAAATCAAAAGAAAAGCGAAATATTAAAACAGTTAAATGAAAAAGCTGCCAATTATAAGTTCGTATATTCACCAACGGAACAGGGTCTTCTTTCAATTGCATTAAAGGATGGTCGTCCTATGAATGAGGAGGAATACCAGGAACTGAGCATTGAGGAAAGAGAAGACATGATGGCTCGATATAATGAGCTACATCTTGTAACCTTTGATGATTTTAATAAGCTAAGAGAAGTTGATGAAGAGCTTTTTCAAAGCTTTAAGGAACTTGATAAGAAGATTGCTGCTGACCTAGTACACTTCGATATCAATAAAATCAAAGACCGTTATAACGGAAGTGAGAAAATATCTGAGTATCTTAAGGAACTAGAGGAAGACATTTTAGAAAATATCGAAAAGTTTAAGAAGACACCTCAAATAAAGAATTTTACAATGTTTGACTTTGCTCCGGATATGGAAGGAAACTTCTTTATGCGATATAAAGTTAATCTTTTTGTAGATAATAGCGACCTTGAGCATGCACCTATAATCAATGAATCCAACCCTATATATAATAATTTAATGGGTTCCATAGAATATAAGAGTCAAATGGGTGTTTTGGCAACTGACTTTACTCAGATAAAACCTGGATCCCTGCACTTAGCCAATGGAGGTTACCTCATCTTCCAGATGAAGGAGATTTTAAACAACCCAATTTCCTGGGAGATGTTAAAGCGTTCTCTTAAGACTGACGAGATAAATATTGAAAATCAAAATAAGCTTATGGGCCTTGCAGTTACATCAAGTCTCAAGCCTGAGCCTATACCTCTGGATATAAAGGTTATAATCATAGGAGATGAATACACCTACAGTGTTCTATATGCCTATGATGATGATTTTAAGAAATTATTTAAGGTTATGGCAGATTTCGATGTAGAGATGAGTAAAACCAAATCCAATATTAAACTAATGGCTGAGTTTATAGCAAGTCATTGTAAGGAAAATAATCTAAGACATTTCGATAGACCAGCATTTGCTAGGATAGTAGAATACAGTACTAGGTTAGCAGAACATCAAGATAAGATGAGTACTCAATTCAATAAGATTGTAGAGATAATTTATGAGGCTGACCTTTGGGCAGAGGAAGATGGAGTTGAATTCGTCTCAGCTCAACACATCCAAAGAGCCATAGAAGAGAAGATTAATCGGTCTAACAAGTACGAAGAAAAGCTAAATGAAATGTTCGAAGAAGGTACTATCCTTATGGATCTTGAAGGTGAAAAGATAGGACAGATAAATGGGCTTGCTGTAATGGGGACAGGTGAATATAGCTTTGGAAAACCAAGCAGGATTACAGCCTCCGTCTATAGTGGAAAGGATGGAGTGATTAACATTGAAAGAGAGGCAAATCAAAGCGGCAGAATACATGATAAGGGAGTCCTAATTTTAAGTGGTTATCTAGGTCACAATTATGCCACAAGCAAGCCCCTTGGAATTACCATAGGCATAGGATTTGAACAGAATTATTCCATTATAGAAGGGGATAGTGCCTCAAGTACAGAGCTTTATGCTATTCTTTCATCTATGGCAAGGGTACCAATTAAGCAATATATAGCAGTAACAGGCTCAGTAAACCAAAAAGGTGAAATACAACCTATTGGGGGAGTTAATGAAAAGATAGAAGGATTTTATGAGGTTTGTAAGCAAAGAGGGCTTACGGGCCTTCAAGGGGTTATGATACCCAAGAGAAATATTAAGAACCTAGTCTTAAAAGATGAAGTCGTTAAAGCCGTAAAAGAAGGACTCTTTCATATATATGCAATAGACCATATAGAAGAAGGAATAAAGATATTGACGGGATATGAAGCCGGATATATGGATGAATTTGGTGAATATCCTGAAGGAACATTAAATTATCTAATAATGAAGAATTTAGAGACCATGCGGGTACCTGAAGACTTTGCTCAAATTTAACAAGTATAATTTGTCGAAAAAGTATTGACATAAAAATAGTGAGAATATATAATAAATCCTAATTACAAAATGCATGGAGAAAGAGAAAGATATCTATACCTTGTTCAAAGAGAGCTAATATTTGGTGAAAGTTAGCATCAGGGTGGTATGTAATACTAGCTTTCTGGCATCTTCGCTGAGAAATAAAAATTAGGTGAAGACGGAACCACCGTTATATGGCTACTGGATGATAGTCCAGGATTGAGGCAGCATTCTGCGAATTAGGGTGGTAACACGAGGATATATCCTTCGTCCCTATAAGTTTTAGGTAAAGACTTATAGAGACGAAGGATTTTTTTATGACCTAACCCGATTTGTGTTTTGTGCAAATCGATTTTTATAGTACAATAATTATAGAGAAGAAATAAGGGGGATATAAATGGCAAAGAGAATAAGTTTTTTTGATACAACATTGAGAGATGGAGAGCAATCACCAGGTTGCAGTATGAATATAAAGGAAAAGATTTTATTGGCAAAACAGCTTGAGAAACTGGGAGTAGATGTAATAGAAGCAGGATTTGCTGCATCATCTGAAGGAGATTTTCAATCGGTTCAAATGATAGCAAATGAAGTAAAAAACTCAACTGTAGCAGTTCTTGCTAGGGCTGTAAAAGGGGACATAGATAAAGGATGGGAAGCAGTAAAGGGTGCGACTAAACCAAGGATACACACTTTTATTGCTACATCCGATATTCATATGAAATATAAGCTAAAGATGGAGCCTGAAGATGTTATTAAGAGAGCAGAGGAAATGGTAAGATATGCTTCCAGTCTTTGCCCAGAAGTGGAGTTTTCAGCAGAAGATGCCACAAGAAGTAATCCCGATTTCCTTGCCAAGATCTTCGACAAAGTCATTGAGGCAGGAGCTAAAATCATAAATATTCCGGATACAGTAGGCTATACAACTCCTGATGAATACTATAACTTTATTATGGATATAAGGAAGAAATCAAAGCACTTAGACAGCGTTCAGATATCGGTTCATTGTCATAACGACTTAGGATTAGCCGTAGCAAATACCTTGGCAGCAATTAAGGCCGGTGCAACCCAGTGTGAATGTACTATAAACGGTATAGGTGAAAGAGCAGGTAATGCTGCCTTAGAAGAATTGGTAATGATTATGAACGTTAGAGGGGATATATACGGTGTAGAAACAGGAATCAATACCAAGGAGATTATAAAGACAAGCCATCTTCTTACTAGTATTACAGGAGTTTCTGTTCAGCCTAATAAGGCCATAGTAGGAGCTAATGCCTTTGCTCATGAAGCCGGAATACATCAACATGGGGTTCTAAGCAACCGTGAAACATATGAAATAATGACACCTGAATCCATAGGTCTTACTATGAACAAGATGGTACTAGGAAAGCACTCAGGAAGACATGCCTTCAAAGATAAGTTGCAGTCCATGGGATATGATTTGGAAGCGGAGGAACTAGATAGAGCCTTTGAAGAGTTTAAGAAATTAGCTGATGTGAAAAAACAAGTCTTTGATAAGGACATAGAGGCTATTCTTACAAACAGAGAAGTAAAGGCTGAAGATAAATACAAGTTAGTAAGATTTGTTATAAACAGTGGAAATACAATAACAACTACGGCTTCTGTAGTATTAAATAAGGAAGGTCAAGACATAGAAGGCATAGCTGTTGCCGGAGGACCTGTAGATGCAGCTATCAGAGCCATTGACAAGTGCTTGGACATAGAGGTTGAATTAGAAGACTACTCCATTCAGTCAGTAACAGAAGGTACAGATGCCCTAGGATACTCGATAATTAAGATTAGATATAAGGACCACAATTATATAGGAAAAGGCATGAGTATAAATATAGTAGAAGCGAGCATTAAAGCATATTTGAATGCGGTTAACAGCATTTATGCTTAAATTATAGTGAACAACGAACAACTAACAGTGAACAGTGAAAACCAGTGAAGCGTCTCGGGTTTAATCTAAAAAGCTAGAGCCTAGTAACTGTTCACTATCCACTGTTCACTATTCACTGATTTTAAAGGAGGAATAAATAATGGGTATGACGATGACGCAGAAAATCCTTGCGGCTCACGCAGGATTAGATAAGGTAGAAGCCGGGCAATTTATTGAAGCAAAACTAGATATGGTTTTAGCAAACGACATTACCGGACCGGTTTCCATAAAGGAATTTGAAAAGATGGGTGGAAAGGAAGTATTTCATAAGGATAAGATTGCATTAGTACCTGATCATTTTACGCCTAACAAGGATATAATGTCAGCCCAACAATCTAAATGTCTTAGGGAATTTGCCCATTGTCAAGAAGTGAGTAACTATTTTGAAGTAGGAGAAATGGGTATAGAACATGCATTATTACCTGAAAAGGGACTAGTAGTAGCAGGAGATGCAGTAATCGGAGCCGACTCTCATACTTGTACTTACGGCGCCCTAGGAGCATTTTCTACAGGGGTTGGTTCTACTGATTTGGCAGCAGGAATGGCAACAGGTGAATGTTGGTTTAGGGTTCCTACAGCTATTAAATTCAATCTTGTTGGGAAGCCTTCAAAATGGGTTAGTGGTAAGGATATAATCCTTCACATTATAGGTAAAATAGGCGTTGATGGCGCCAGATATAAATCTATGGAGTTTGTTGGAGATGGAATCAAGAATTTAGCCATGGATGATAGATTTACAATTGCTAATATGGCTATTGAAGCTGGAGCCAAGAATGGAATATTTCCTGTTGATGAATTGACAATAGAATATATAAAAGACCATTCTACAAGGGACTATAAGGTTTATGAGGCAGATGAAGATGCCTTATATGATGAAGAATATACTATAGATCTATCTGTATTAAGACCTACTGTATCCTTCCCTCATCTGCCGGAGAATACTAAGACTATAGATGAGGTTGGAGAAGTAGAAATAGATCAAGTAGTTATTGGATCTTGTACAAATGGCAGAATAGATGATTTAAGAGCAGCGGCAGAGGTGTTAAGGGGGCACAAGGTTAAGAAGGGTATTAGGGTCATAATAGTACCTGCAACACAAAAAATATATCTGCAAGCATTAGAAGAAGGACTTATTAAAACATTTATAGAAGCGGGAGCTGTGGTAAGCACTCCTACTTGTGGACCATGTATGGGTGGTCATATGGGTATATTGGCGGAAGGTGAAAGATGTGTGTCCACAACTAATAGAAATTTCGTTGGAAGAATGGGTCATGTAAAATCTGAAATATATTTAGCTAGTCCTGCAGTAGCAGCAGCATCGGCAATAGCAGGTAAGATTTACAATCCTGAGAATATTTAAAGGGGGTATATAGGTGAAGGCAAAGGGAAGGGTTTTTAAATACGGTGACAATGTAGATACAGATGTTATAATTCCTGCAAGATATTTGAGTTCAGGAGACCCTGAGGAACTTAAAAAACACTGTATGGAGGATATAGATAAAGAGTTTGTTAAAAAGGTAAAACCCGGAGATATAATGGTAGCACAGAAGAATTTTGGTTGTGGCTCATCTAGGGAACATGCTCCTGTTGCCATTGAGGCATCGGGAATATCATGTGTAATAGCTGAAAGTTTTGCAAGAATATTCTATAGAAACTCCTTTAACATAGGATTTCCAATCATTGAAAGTCCGGAAGCATCTAAAGGAATTGAAGATGGAGATGAAGTAGAAGTTGACTTTGAAAGTGGAGAGATTAAGAATATTACCAAGGGTGAAACATATAAGGCTCAACCATATCCAGAATTTATCCAAAAGATAATCCAAAAGGGCGGGTTGGTAAACTATATTAAATCAAAAATGTAGGAGGAATAGAATGGAATATAATATAGCTGTAGTCAAGGGTGATGGAATTGGACCGGAAGTAGTTAATTCGACCATAGAAATCCTTGATTTAATCGGAGAAAAATTTGGACATAAATTTTCATATACTGAAGTCTTAGCCGGCGGCTGTGCCTACGATGTTTATGGTGAGCCCCTACCTCAATCAACTATTGATGTGTGCAGAAACTCTCAGGCAGTTCTTTTAGGAGCTGTTGGAGGTAATAAGTGGGACAACCTTCCAGGAGATAAGAGACCGGAAAGAGCAATCTTAGGTCTTAGAAAAGAACTTGGACTATTTGCAAACCTAAGACCGGGAATGTTGTTTAAGGCTCTTGAGGAATCCTGTCCTTTAAAAGCTGAAATAGTTGGAGATGGTTTCGACATCCTAGTAGTAAGGGAATTGACAGGTGGAATCTACTTTGGCGAAAGAGGCATAAAGGATACTGAAAATGGAAAAACTGCCTACGATATAGAAACCTATAGTGAGATGGAAGTAAGAAGAATAGCCCATATTGGCTTCCAAATGGCAATGAAGAGAAATAAGCGACTTACAAGTGTTGATAAATCGAATGTACTTGAGAGTTCAAGGCTTTGGAGAAAAACCGTCATAGAGGTTTCGAAGGATTACCCTGAGGTGGAGTTAAACCATATGTATGTTGATAATGCATCAATGCAGGTAATTAGAAATCCAAGGCAGTTTGATGTTATTTTAACTACAAATCTATTCGGAGATATATTATCCGATGAAATAAGTATGTTAACAGGGTCTATAGGAATGCTTCCATCAGCCTCTTTAGGTACAGGTACAGGCTTATTTGAACCAATACATGGTTCGGCTCCTGACATAGCAGGTAAGGGTATAGCAAATCCTATAGCAACAATCCTATCGGCTGCTATGATGCTTAGATTTGCCTTTGAGCTAAAGGCGGAAGCTGATTGTATAGAATCTGCAATAGATAAGGTATTAAATGAAGGTCATAGAACAGGTGACATTGCAAAGAAAGGTGAAAAGGTCCTCTCTACTGGTGAGATGACAGAAGTAATCAAGGAAATAATTAAAAGAGGTTAATTATTGAAAGCTCCTCTTGGTTAAAATGGGCTGGTACGTCCGGAATTTTTTTAAAAAGCTATTGACAACTTTTAAAAAAAAGGATAATATATCTTTTAATTAAAAAAATTCAGTCAAATTAAAATGTTTTGACGGAGAGAAAAATACATGTACTTAATTACAGAGAACTGACGATAGGTGAGAGTCAGAGTTAAGAGTGTATATACTAATCACTCCGGAACTGTCGAATTGAAATGATATTCAGAGTAAATAAGACCGGAATTCTCCTTAGAGATACGCCACCGTTATATGGCTAGGGTTAATTGATTTGACCTGAAGAGACAGTCGGTGTGAGCCGTTTGTAAACATGGGTGGTACCACGAAACTATTCGTCCCTAGTATATTTATATATACTAGGGACTTTTTTTATCAAGGGGGAGCAATAGATGTTAAGATTATTTAATTTTATGGAAGCAAGAGAAAGATTAGGAACAGTCACTACCAAGACAAAGGTAATTTATAGCGATGTACTAACTTGTGAATCAGGAAATAGGGTGTATCTTAAGCCGGAAAATCTTCAAAGAACAGGCTCATTTAAATTAAGGGGAGCCTATAACAAGATGACTAAGCTTAACGAAGAAGAGAAGATTAGAGGAGTTGTGGCTTCATCGGCCGGAAATCATGCTCAAGGGGTTGCCTATGCTGCACAGAAGTTAGGAATTAAGGCAGTTATAGTAATGCCAAGACATACTCCATTAATTAAGGTGGAAGCCACTAGGAAGTATGGAGCTGAAGTAGTACTCCATGGAGAAGTCTATGATGATGCTTATAAAAAGGCTTGTGAACTTCAAGAGAAGGAAGGTTATGTGTTTGTTCATCCATTTGATGATGAAGACGTCATAGAAGGACAGGGCAGTATTGTCCTAGAGGTACTAGAAGAGGTACCGGATGCTGATATTATCTTAGTTCCTGTTGG
>CAZTEN010000027.1:0-8042 GCA_964612495.1 uncultured Tissierella sp.
AGAGGATTATGGTCATTCTACGATGCCTTTAGTCAAATAGGGCAGCAATCATACTTCTTATTAATGGGTTTTTTAGGTTCACAGCTGATGGTTTTCTTCTTTGGATTAATGTATGTCATGAGTAAATACTATTTTTCCAATGATTTAAATCATCTTGTGCCCTTACCTATAAAGCCATCATATATTTTAACATCTAAATTTGTAACTATAATTGTGAGTGAATACTTGACTTCGATGCCCATTTTCTTGCCATTTATTATAATCTATGGAAATAAGAACAATGTGGGGATTATATATTGGCTATATACTATCCTTGGAGCAGTATTCTTACCTGTAATTCCATTAGTTATATCTTCTTTAGCCATAATGATATTGATGAAATATACCAATATAAAGGGTAAAAGGGATCTATTAAGAATCATAGCGGCTGGTGGATTTATGCTCTTTGCTATATGGTTTCAGTTAAAGATTCAGCAGATATCACAGAAGGCTATCCTTCAAGGTGAAGATTTTATGTTTAACCTAGCTAGAGATGCAAACCTATTGGTAAGAAGTTTAGGTATAGCTTTTCCTCCAAGTATGTGGGGTGCCTTGTCCTTGGCCAATTTTGATAGTATTCTAGGATTTACCAACATCTCATTATATTCTGTAGTAAGCATTATATCCTTTGTTCTGATGATAATAGCATCAGAGGAGTTATTCTTTGATGGATTAATTGGAAATATAGAGGTTTCTGCATCAAAGCATAGAAATATAAATAAGAATTTGGATAAGACCATGGTAGCAACTAGACCATACCTTGCCATTGCTAGAAAAGAGATTAAGATGCTATTTAAGACTCCAATATATTTGATGAATTCAGTTGGAGGAGTAATAATAGTACCTATTATTTTAGCTATGTCACTGATAACTGGAGAAGCATCTATGGAGCCTATTTCACAATTTTTAAATGGAAATATGGATTTAGTAGTTCTTATAGGAGTTGGTATTATTGGAGTATTGGGGATGTTAAACTCTGTAGGTGTTACTACATTCTCCAGAGAAGGGAGTAATTTTTGGATTATGAGAACACTACCTATAAAGGCAGAAGACCAAATCTTTGGTAGATTATTTGCATCACTATTTATTCAAATAATTGGGTCTATAGTATTGATAGTAAGTATATTCTTTGTAATAAAGCTTGATATATTAAGCATTATATTGATTTTATTACTAGGCTTATTAGCCAGTATTCCAATGACTTTACTTGGAATGATTATTGATATAATAAGACCTATGCTTACCTGGACAAATCCACAGCAAGCCATGAAGCAAAACTTCAATGTGCTTATTGGTATGGGTCTAGGCACTATTTATGTAGGTGCCTTTTTCTTTCTAATAAAATTTATGTTAGATAAGGTAGATATGCTTATTATATATTTGATATTAGTGGGGATATTGATTATTTCATCTATTTTATTCTTTAAGTTACTTATGCATTTAATCGAGAAGAGGTTTAGAGAACTGGAGTGAAAACAAAAAACTGTATCATTGTCAAATATATGCTAAGGATACAGCTTACTCATTCTAAAGAACCTATTTTGCTGGAAAATTTAATATGTATATTTCATAATGTAGATTGAAATGTTATATTTAAACATATGACCTAATATTACAAGGAGGTTGTGAGATGAAGGTGTTTATTAGTGCTGATATAGAAGGAGTTACAGGATGTACAGTATGGGATGAGACCGAGAAGGGAAAGGACCTTTACGATAGCTTTGCAAAGCAGATGACACTTGAGGTAAAGGCTGCATGTGATGGAATAAATGAAGCAGGAGTAGCTGAAATCACCGTTAAGGATGCCCATGATAGCGGCAGAAATATAGACCAGAATCTACTTCCAAAAAATACAAAGCTTATTAGAGGATGGGATGGAGGTCTTTATTCAATGGTACAGGAATTGGATGAAACCTATGATTGTCTTATGTTTATTGGATATCATTCAGCTGCTAGCAGGGATGGTAATCCTTTATCCCATAGTATGAATTTAAATTTAGATTATATTAAAATCAACGATGTAATAGCAAGCGAATTTACTATTCACTCATATATTGCAGCTAACTTAGGAGTTCCCGTAGTCTTGTTGACTGGAGACAAGGGGCTCTGTGAAGATGCTTTTGACTTTAATAAAAACATTAATACTGTAGCTGTAAAGGAAGGAATAGGTAATTCTACTGTTAATATACACCCTAGCCTTGCCTTGGATTTAATAAAAAGGGCTGCAAAAAATGCAGTAGAGCAAGATATGTTTAAGTGTTTAATTGAGCTTCCTCATGAGTTTAATGTAGAGATAAAGTATAGAAATCATAAGGATGCCTATAGGGCATCCCATTATCCGGGAGTAGAGAAGTTGGATTCAAATAGGATTATTTATCGTTCAAAGGACTATATGGAGGTTCTTAGGATGATGAGTTTTACCTTATAGATTTAAAAGGAAAAATGCCAATTAAAATTTTTATTAATTTCCTTGACAACTTGGAACATTTCCTAGTATAATTGTATACATTAAGAGTAAAAGAATTTGCAGTGAATTGGTAAAGTACATTATGTGAGGTATTTTAGAGAGGATTCTATTGGTGGAAGGAGTCTATACTGAAATAATGGAAGTGCACCAAGGAGCATTTAATCGAAATTTAAGTAGATTAAAACGGAAGTCCCCGTTATAGGACTAGAGTATGAAAGTACTTGAATTGAGTTGGGATAATATCCTAAACAGAGTGGAACCGCGAAGCATACCTTTTGCCTCTGTATATTTTTATATACATTGGTGAGGGGTATTTTTTTATTGATGATAATTTAAAATTCTAGGAGGTATATTATGTTATTTAACAATATTACTGAAACTATAGGAAGAACGCCACTTATAAAGATCAATAATCTAGATGAGGATATGGCTGACATCTATGTTAAAGTTGAAAGCTTTAATCCTGGAGGAAGTGTAAAGGATAGACCAGCTTTATATATGATAAAGGATGCAGAGGAAAAGGGAGTATTAAAACCTGGAGATACTATAATTGAAGCAACTAGTGGCAATATGGGTATTGCTTTGGCAATGATTGGGGCAGCAAGAGGATATAGTGTAAAGATTGTAATGCCGGATACTATGAGTGTAGAGAGAAGAAGAATTATAACTGCTTACGGAGCAGAATTAGTACTTACTGACGGCAAATTAGGTATGAAAGGTTCAGTAGAGACAGCAGAGAACCTTGCTAAGGAACATGGATATTTTCTTACTAAACAGTTCTCAAATGAAGCAAATATAAAGGCTCATCTTGAAACTAGTGGAAAAGAGATTTTAGATGATATGAATGGAGAAATTGATGCCTTGGTTACAGGAGTAGGTACTGGTGGAACTATAAGTGGTATTGGAAAGGTACTAAAGAGTAATAATAAAGATGTTTTAATCGTTGCAGTACAACCCGAAAAATCTCCTGTATTAACAGGTGGTACACCTTCAGGACATGGAATTCAAGGAATAGGTGCAAACTTTGTTCCTGATATCTATGATAAAGAAGTTGTTGATGAAGTTATTAACATGGATGAAGAGACTGCATATGCAGCAGCAAGAGAATTAGGAAAAAATGAAGGTATTTTAGCCGGTATGTCCTCAGGTGCTAATTTTGCTGTAGCAAAAGAGATTGCAAAGAGACTTGGAAAAGGTAAGAAGGTAGTGACGATATTACCTGATACAGGTGAAAGATATTTATCCACAATATTATTTGCATAGGAATAGGAGTGATATAATGTTTAAGTATATTATTCAGCAGGGTAAGGTTATATTAGAAAAGGATCCGGCAGCCAAAAACTTAGTAGAAGCTATATTTACTTCTCCTGGTCTAAAGGCTATGGTATATCACAGAATTACTCATAAATTATATAAGAAGAATAGACTATTCTTGGCAAGACTTATATCTCAGAGAGCCAGAAGGATTACAGGAATAGAAATCCACCCGGGAGCAACTTTAGGTGAGGGCATATTAATAGATCATGGCATGGGTATAGTTATCGGTGAAACTGCCGAAGTTGGGAACAATGTTACCCTTTTCCATGGTGTTACCTTAGGAGGAGTAGGTGGAGATAAAGGAGCTAAAAGGCACCCCACAGTAGAGGATGATGTTATAATAGGCTCAGGGGCAAAAATTTTAGGTAATATTACTATAGGTAAAGGAGCAAAAATTGGTGCAAATGCAGTGATATTGCATGATGTGCCTGCATACACCACTGCAGTAGGAGTACCTGCAAGGATAATATATAAGAAAACAAAAGCTAATATATATGCTATTTAATCATATGAATCCTGAAGGAACAAAAGGCCTGTCTTTTGTTCCTTATTCACTTACCGGTAATATAATTATAAATTCAGTTCCTTTCCCAAATTCACTTCTAACATCTATAACTCCATTATGAGCATAGACTAATGATTTAACAATGGATAATCCAAGACCTGTACCACCTGTAGCTTTATTCCTGGAGCTATCAGCTCTATAAAATCTGTTGAATATATTTTTTAAATCCTCATCTTTTATACCAATTCCATTATCACTTATCTTAAGAATTACATTATTATTCAGCTTACTTAAGCTTACAATAACTTTACCATCTTTATTTAAATATCTCAGAGAATTGGATAGTAAATTATATACAATTTGATTAAATTTTTCTTTATCCATAATTACTGTGATACCTTTTTCTATATTGCATTGGAGTAGATAATTTTCCTTGCTAAAGGATGGCTCAAAACCTACAATAAGATTCTCTAGCTCTTGAGAAATATCAAACCGGGTCATATTTATCCTAGGATCGTACTCCTCTAGGGTAAATGAACTTTTTAAATCATCAACCAACTTAGTTAACCTAAGGACTTCATCACTCAATATATCTAAATGTTCTTTATTAGGTTCCCAAACACCATCAGAAATTGCCTCTAAATGGGTCTTTAATGTGGTTAAGGGAGTCCGTAACTCATGGGAAATATCTGATGCATATCTTTTTCTAATTATATCCTCTTTAGACAATTTATCAGCTAAATAGTTTATTGACTCTCTAAGTTCAACAATTTCAGTAGTATTGTTATTCACAGTAGACCTTGCTGACAAATTCCCACTTCTCAATTTATTTGCAGTTTCAGTAATATTTATAATTGGTTTAGTAAGCTGTCTAGAGATTAGAATACTAACAAGTAGACCTATAAATATAGCAAATATACCGGATGTAATTAAAGACCGGTTTAGTGTATCCATAAATATTATAGAGCTGTCTGTAATATATGAATTATCTAAATATCTGATAATTAATATGCCAATTACTTCATTATCCTTTAATAAATCATATGTTTTTTCCTGATAATTACCCTTGGGTACTCGATGCATCATATTCATTCTTCGCCTATTCATAGACTCCATACCCATGCTGGATTCTGAAGAATCATAGAGGATTTTGTTATCCGTATCTTTAATGGTAATGTCTATACCTTCCCTTATTGAATAATGCATTAAAGACATTTCATCTAAATACAAAGGATTACTGATGTAGATATTATTAATCTCTTCAAAAATCTTATTAAATCTATTATCCTGCTCGGATTCCAAGTATTCTTCAAACCTACTATTTATCATATACCCAGAGATTATCGAAATAATAAATATGGAAGTTAGTATAGAAAAAACAAAGCTAATAATCAGTTTTTTTGAAAGATTCATCTTGCACCTCCATGTCTTCATAATTCCTCCATAATTTTATTCTATAATTTAAGTGTAAAAGAGAGGAGAGATTATAATGAAAAAAATAATCATTGCATTAACCCTTATTTTAGCATTAAGTGCAGGTACTATGTTCGTATTTGCTGAATCAACTGTTGATGAAGAAGCATTAGGTTGGTTCAAAGAGAGAATGGATGACAGAAGAGAAGCATTAAAGGAAGCTCTAGATGATAAAGACATTACTCAGGAAGAATACAATACCTGGACTGAGCATTTCGATTATATGGAGGAATTCCATGAAGAAAATGGCTTTGGTTCCGCTAGCCTTGCTTTTGGTGGATGCCATGGCAGAAGAGTCAACGGAACAAGAGGCTTTGGCGGTGGAATGATGAGAGGATTTGGTTGGAACAATTAGTTAAGCCTTAGCTGATATCCAACACCATAGATGGTAACTATATAGACAGGAGTTTTGGGATTGTCCTCAAGCTTCTGTCTAATATTTTTTATATGGCTATCTATAGTCCTATCATATCCTTCGTAGTCATAACCAAAGGCAGCTTCTATAAGTTGTTCTCGGCTTAGTACTATTTCAGGGTTATCAAGAAAAACTGAAAGCACCCTAAATTCATGAGGAGTTAGGTCTACCTTTTCTCCATCTTTCCTTACCAGCATTTTATCAAATTCCACTACTATTCTTCCATCTCCTGTGGAGACCCTCTTAATGGACTTCCCAGTTTCCTCTTTATAACTTCTTCTTAAAAGGGCTTTTACGCGACTCATAAGCTCCCTGGGACTAAATGGCTTTGTTATATAATCATCTGCACCAATGTCTAAACCTTCAATCTTGTCATCCTCTTCGGACTTTGCTGTAAGTATTATTATGGGAACATCCGAAACATCTCTAATCCTTTTACAAACCTCAATTCCTGAAATCTTAGGAAGCATTAAATCCAAAATAATTAAATGAATTTCCTCATTATTAAATAGTTTTAAAGCAAATTCTCCATCCATGGCTTCAAAGATATTATAGTCTTCCTTTAGTAGATATGCCTTGATTACATCTAAAATATTTTTTTCATCCTCAACTATAAGAATGTTCTTTTTCATTTTTCTCACCTATAATAATATACCCCTAAAAGCATTCTGAACATTCCCCTGTCAAGTAGACAGTGAAAAAAATAAAAATCTTTCAGCGCCAATCGTTAAATTATGGTTGGCGTTGATTTATTCTATGCAGCTTTATTATTTAAGTAATTTCTGTACTCTATAGGGGTCATACACCTTAACCTCTTCTGATACCTATGATTATTGTAATACTCTATATAATTAATAACAGCCTCTTCTAACTCCGAGTATGAATTGAATTTTCTTAAGTAATACATTTCTGATTTTAACATACCCCAAAATGCTTCCATAGGTCCATTATCAATACATCTTGATACCCTGGACATGCTTTGTAGCATACCTGCATCATCTAGTTTCTTTTTAAATGATTTGTTAGTATACTGGAAGCCCCTATCACTATGAAATATTGGTTTGGCATCTAAATGCTCTGTATGTGCAATATCGAAAGTTTTGAATACAAGTTCATTGTTATTGGAGTGACCCAATACAAATGATACAATACTCTTATCTGAAAGATCTAGTATTGCACTAAGGTATCCTTTTCCACCTAATCCATATTTCATCTCTGTAACATCAGTTAGCCATTTCTCTCCAAATTCCTTAGCTTCAAAATAACGGTTAAGAATGTTGTCTGCAGTAATTTCAGGAGTGGATTTGATGTAATTTTTCCTCTTTTTACGACATACTGATTTAAGATTTAAGATATTCATAAGACGATAAATTCGTTTGTGGTTAACTTTTAAATTATATTCACGATTAAGCTTTATTGTCATTTGTCTATAGCCAAGAATCCCATTTTTCTCTTCATAAGCATCTCTTATTAAGGAAATTAATTTCATATTAAACTGTTCATTGGAGCTTTCTTTTCTATTAAGCTATTTATAGTATGATGATCTTTGAATTCCCGCAAAATTACATAATTCTATTATTGGATATCTTTTAGTGTCATGTAGATCACTAATTGCAAAATATATATTTTCATGTCTTACTTGGCTTAACGCCCCCTTTCTATCTCTTCCAATTTTTTTAGAAAGTCAATCTCCATTTGTTTTCTTCTATTTTCTGCTTGCCCTAATTTATTCTCAGCTCTAAGTTTATCTATTTCCGACATTTCATCTACCGATTTTCTTTTGCCTCTATTATTGTATTTGAATAGCTCTTAGTTGCTAAGGTTGT
>CAZTEN010000027.1:8052-12549 GCA_964612495.1 uncultured Tissierella sp.
TTCTTTTGCCTCTATTATCTTGGAGGGATTCTATTCCTTTATTTTCATATTTAGTCATCCATGAATAAACCTGTTGATATGATACTTGGAAGTGTTTTGCAGTTTCAGCATAATTATTTTGATGTTCTATACAGTATTTTACTATCTCTATTCGTTCCTCATAGGTTGTTTTACGTCCTTTAGTCATGATTGGTACTCCTCCAGTTCCAGAAGATTTTATTTCCTCATGACTATTATACTTCTTTATCCATCGATACAACATTCCCTTTGACTTTAATCCATACTTTTTACAAATATCTTCTAAAGACCCTAATCCATTTATATAGTCAATAATAGCTAGAGCTTTTTTCTCCTTAGGATGTTTAGAATTTTTAGATGTTGGCTTAAGCCCTTCTATACCTTGAGATTGATAGTTGTTTATCCACTGCTTTAATGTTGAATTACTAACTCCAATAATTAACGCAGTGTGGGTAATTGAATCTTTTTCTTCTATACAGGTAAGTACATGCGCTAGTTTTTCTTCAGTGGTAAATTTACTTTTTCTTCCCATAAAAATATGCTCCTCCTTGTAGTAAACAGTTTTTATTATTTAAACTGTCTACTACAAGGGGAGCATATCACTTTCTTGTATCTTCGTATTTATTTGATTTTAATGTTAATACTAAATTTATGTATTTATATTATGGGGGAAGATTATGATTTCAAAATCAATCAATGAAAGTAAAATTAAAATCAAAGATACATTTAGTGGTACTTCGGATTTAGTAGTCCATGAATTTGAAACCTTGTCTGATACTCCAGCAATGGTTATATACTTAAATGGCTTGGTAGATAAGAGGGCACTAAATGAATATATAATTGCACCACTCCAAAAGGAGCTTATTAGTCCTACAGATGTAAAAAATACCATCTATTTATCTGAGGTGGAAGAGCTAGGGGATTATGATAAAGTAACGAATTCCCTTACAGAAGGTCATGTAATGCTTTTCTTAGAGGATCTTGATTTCTGCTATGTTCTAAACATCTGTAGTTATGAGACAAGAAGTGTCCAAGAATCAAGCAGTGAGCAGGTTATAAGAGGCCCTAAGGAATCCTTCATTGAGGACTTATATGTTAATAAGACATTAATTCGAAGAAAGATAAGGAACAACAACCTAATTTTTGAGGATTATGTATTTGGTCGCCAGACCAATACGAAAGTTTCTATTTTTTACATCAAGGGTATTGTAAATGAAGAAATCTTGACAGAACTAAAGGCAAGGCTAGATACAATTGATGCGGATGCCATATTAGACTCCCATTATATATCAGAGTATATTGAAGATGCTCCTAATAGCATTGTAAAAACAATTTTCAATACTGAAAAACCCGATGTTGTGGCTGGAAAGATATTGGAGGGGAGAATTGGAATACTCTGTGATGGTTCACCTATGGCCCTAACGTTGCCAAGGGTATTTGTGGAAGATTTTATGACATCAGAGGACTATTATTATAGATCACAGTTTGCAACGCTTTTGAGGCTTGTTAGGATTATAGCTTATTTAATCAGTATGCTTTTGGTGGGCTCATATATAGGAATTGGACAATTTCATCAAGAGATGATTCCAACAAAGTTATTGATTTCCATTGTAAGTCAGATGGATGGGGTACCTTTTCCGGCTTTAATTGAGGGTTTATTGATGGTTATATTCTATGAGTTCTTAAAAGAAGGCGGCCTTAGACTTCCCAAGACCCTCGGCGCAACGGTATCCTTAGTAGGTGGTCTTGTCATAGGTCAAGCAGCGGTGGAAGCAGGCCTTGTCAGTCCATTTATGGTAATAGTAGTTGCTGTTTCCGGGATAACGGAATTTATAAACTTGCAGCTTAGGGAACTTGTTGTTTTCTATAGGTTTATATTTATTTTTTGGGGGGCCTTATTTGGACTTTATGGAATATGTTGTGGACTTGTTATTATGGTCTTTCACCTAGTTAGCATCAAATCCTTTGGAGTGCCATTCTTGTATCCAATGGCGCCTTATGACAGTGAGGGTATGAAGGATTTCATATTTAGGGCACCATTGAAAAAGTTCAATTACAGACCTAAGTATATAGCTAATGAAAAATCAAGAAAAAGGGGTGGTACACATGAGAAAAAAAATTAGTATTATTTCTTTAATTCTGATTTTACCAATTCTATTTTCATCTTGTGCCGGTGCAGTTGAGATTAAAAACATCGCTGTTGTCACCGCCATGGCCATCGATATAGAGGGGGATGAGATAATTGTTACAAGTCAGATTATACCTCCAACCAGTAAAATGAATATTGGGAATAACGGTCAAAAAGATGACCAATCCATATTCATGCAAAGCAGTGGAAAGACTGTATTTGATGCCCATCGAAATGCAACTCTTAGTTATGATGGAAGACTGTTTCTAGCTCACAATAGCCTGCTCATCTTTAGTGAGGAGTTGGCTAAAAGAGGCATAGGTGATATTTTAAACTTTTTATCATATGATATAGGAATCCGTGAAACTGCACATGTATTGGTAGCAAAGGGGTCAAAGGCATATGAAATATTTGGGGTATCTGATATTTCAGATGATTACATCCAAAGAATAATTAAAAATGCAGGACTTACAGCCAAGACTAGAAGTCTTACTCTTACAGAATACTTTAAGTACTACTTTGACCGGGGCACGCCGGTACTAGGAGTAGTTGAGAAGATAGAAAAGGTGGAGATAAATGAAGAAAAAAAGAAAGAATCTCCTACTAAAAGTTCATTAACCCTTATAGGTGGTGCTTCGTTTTTTAAGGATAAGTTAGTAGGTTATTATACCGGTAATGAGATGATAGGTTTTAATTTTATTGTTGATGAAATTGAAGATAATCTTATTATATTTGAGACTCCACAATACCTAGATGAGAAGTCGGACTTTTATGCCAAGGAGGGAAAATATACTACCATTGAAATAATAAATAGTAAGACTAAGTTGGATCTCAAGGTAATAGATGGAAAGATTCACTTGAATATCAATGTAAATATGAAAGGTAGCTTAGGTGAGGAGACAAGAGGGCTTAACGTAGCACATATTGCAGTAAAAGAAGGGATTGAAAAAGCTTGCTCCGCTCAAATAGAAGAATATATTAAGATGGCTATGGAAAAAGCACAAGAGGAATTTAAAATGGATACCTTTAGTATCGATGCAGCATTTCATAGACAACACCCACATATATGGAGGGGTATACATCAAGATTGGCATGAGATTTTTTCCGAAATTGATTACAGTGTTAATGTAAAGACTTCCATCGTCAGAGCAAACCTTATAGACATACCTACAAATATCAAAAGGGGAGTTAAATGATGTATGAAGAAAAGGTAACTTCAAGACAAATAACATTACTCCTTATAATCGGTAGATTGTCCATTACAATATCCACCATGCCAACTGTAAATATTCCCCCTTATAATCAAGATATATGGGTGGCTATACTCTTGTCCATTTTCTATAGCCTTGTAATAATGTTACCCCTACTATTTCTAGCAAATAAGCTGAAGGATTATAATCTTATAGGATACTTAAAGAAGCTATATGGGAACATAATTGGTAGATTTATAGGCTTTGTCTATGGCCTGTTTTTTATGTTAAATTCAATTAACAGTATTACAAACCAAGTTGAACTAGTTGCTTCTACTATACTATCGGAAACTCAGATAAGTTGGGTTCTCTTATTACTAGGGATTACATCTATCTACACCGTATCACTAGGTCTAATTGTTAGAGCACGGGCAGTAGAGATTTTCGGACCTCTTTCCATTATTATAATAATATTACTCGCAGTCCTAGGTTTAAAAGATGTTGACTTTAGGTTTTTATTACCTATTCTATCAGATTCATCCCTAGCTGAAATAAACCAAGGTGCCTTACAACTGGCATTCTACTATGTTGATATATTCCTTATTGTGATGATAGTTCCTGATTTAGAGAAGAAGGAGGATATTAATAAAATTTTTCTCAAATCCCTGTTTTTCTCAAATTTGATTTTAGTACTTATAATTATCGTCACCCAAGGTGTACTGGGACTGGAGCAAATAAGACACTCTAACTTTCCTTTTTTACTCTATACGAGAAATATTGATATAGCCACTATATTTGAAAGGATTGATTCACTATTCGTCATAGCATGGATTTTAGCAAGTCTGGGAAGAATAAATGGATTTTTCTATCTATCCGTACGAACCTTTAGGGAGCTTCTGGGGAAGGACTTAAAAGAGAAGAATATGGTTTCTGTAGTAGGACTGATTCTCTTCTTTATATCTCTTTATATAATGAACAAGACATCGGTAAATTTGAATAGGTCTAGTGCCGACTATGTATTTAATACAATATTTTTCATTTTCGTTATAGCCATACCATCAATAACTTGCATAGTCTATCTATTTAGAAGAAAAACACTTAAGTTGGAAAACACATAACATAATAAGTAAGGAGCATAATATGGAAAAATCAAGATTATCT